>NZ_JAAOQS010000068.1:0-50118 GCF_011603105.1 Rhodococcus sp. A14
GCCCCAGACACTCGAAGGTGATCCCCCGCACCCGCGCGGCCATCTCGATCCTCGCCAACTTCCCGTGGCTGCTCTGATTGCTCACAATTCACTTGAATAAACACGAGAAACAAAACGAACCTTCACGTATGGGTATTCAACGATCCATTGTTCAGATCAATATGGACGGTTGTTAAATTTCAGAATGTGAGAATATCCAGGTTTGGTGAAACGTCCCGCGATCGCGAACGCGATAAATGGAGTAAGCGGCGTCGACGATCCCGTGGATTTCATCACCAGGAGAGGAGTGAATTCAGATGGGTTCTGCAGGAATCGACTTCAACGTCGCGTTCGAGGCGTTCCTGAAGTGGCTGAGTGTCACCTTCGGCGGCGGCATCGGCCTCGGCTGACCGACGGAGCAATTCGGGACAGCGGTGGTCCGGCTCGCCTGGGGGCAGCCGGGCCGCGCCCTGATCAGTGTGAATGTGTTTCGGCGGCGGCTGCACGCCGTCGCGAGGACTCGGGCGCACCAGCTCGCAGCCTGGGCGAAGAGAGTCGACATCGTGACCTAGTGGAGGAACAGTTGACCCGAAATGCGCTAGTGAAGCGCGGAATGATTCGACCGCCACTGATATGCGCATGCGAATTCGGGTGCGATCATCGGAATTGTCACGCACCAAGGGTGGCCAGTAATTTCATATTTTGTTGAAGAGTGCGTCTCCCGCATCGTCATCGACGAGGGATATGCGCGGTTCGAGACGGCGCCCGACGTTTCATGCCCCTCAATCACGATAGGTAGGTGGGGGCGGGCCCGCGACGGGTCCGAGCGGGGCCGCTAGCCACCGGTCGTAGATGCTCGTCCACGTGCCGTCTGCACGTAGTCGGTCGAGGGTGCCGTTGACGAACCGCACCAGATCTTCCCTGCCCTTGTTGACACCGATCGCCCAGTGCTCTTCTGCCTCCAGCCGTGGCCCCACGATCTGAAGATTCCGGTCCTGGGAAGCGAGTCCGGCGAGGATCGAGTCGGAGGTGCTGGTCGCGTCGGCCTGCTTCTTCTGCATGGTGACCAGGCAGTCGTCCCAGTCGGGGACCGCGATGATCGTGGCGTCCGGCGCGACCCGTTGGACGGTGCCAAGCGACGTGGTGTCGATGAAGGTGCAGACCCGCTTTCCGGCCAGGTCCGCCGGTCCGGCGATGTCGGAACCCCGAGGGACCAGAATGCGTTGAAAGGCGCGGACATACTCGGTGGAGAAGCCGACGAGTTGTGCACGTTCACACGTGATCGAGAAGCCATGGACGACGACGTCTACGTCATTGTTCTCGAGTGCGGAGAACCGGCCGGCGGAGGTGAGCAGCCGGAACTCGATTTTGGTCGGATCGCCGAAGATGTCCCGGGCGATCTCCTTCGCCACATCGATGTCGAACCCCTGCAGGGTGCCCGTGGTCGGGTCTCGGAAGCTGAACAGATTGGTGTTCTGGTCGACGCCGACGATCAACCGGCCCCGTCCCGCGATCTCGGCGAGTGATCCCCCGGGCGGCATCTGCCCGGGCGGGGGCTGCGGGCCGGGTCGCAGGCTCGCGAGCGCCCCGCACGACTCGGGGAGCGGCGGTTCAGGCGGCGGACTGTTCGTGGGCGGGATGATCTGTGCGCCTTCCGTCATCGGTCGTGCGGTGTAAGTGCCCGTGATGGGCGGGGTGAGAGGGTCGGGTGCGGCGCAGCCGGCGAGGACAGCGACGGCGAGAACGCCGACGAGGTGCCGGGCGCACCGTCTTGCCACCGGTCTCGAAAGCCTCACCTGTGTCATCAGTGGTACTCGTTCAATCGCGGCCAGATTCCCCCGCCGACGGCGAATCCGCAGGACACGCCAATAATCATGCTACCGACTGCCAGTGCCGACATCGACCGGTAGACGTCCGTCACCGCGCTGGCCTCGTCGTCGCGAAGTCGCTCGATCGCGTTCCTGAGGGACTCGTCCAGGGCGGCGAACTGCGTCGACGATGTGCCCGAGCCGGATCCGGCGGCGATCGCCGCAGCTGTCGGGTAGTCACCGCGCTCGAGGGCGCCCTCGATGTCCCGGTGCGCGGCCAGCCAGCCGTCGCGAGCCGTCACGGCGTCGCGGAGGTGTTGCTCGGCGGCGCGACCATGCGAGCTCTCCAGCTGCCGGGTGAGCTCGTCGGACAAGGCCTGGGAGTGCCGCGCGTAGTCGACTTCCGACTGGGTGTCGGACCCGCGTTGCAGGATGGCGAGAGTTTCGTCGGCGCGGGCCTGCTGCGCCAGGATGCGAGCGCGGGCAACCGCGTTGATGGGTTGCGTTCCTTCGGTTCTCGCGTGTTCACTCGCCGATGTCGACACCAGGCTTCCGGCGATCAGCCACAACAGAAGCCCGGCCATCAGCAGGGTGGCGACAGCGAGGCCTGGGTTGAACCGGCGTTTGCTCTTCCGGATGAGGTACAGCTGGGCGAGGACGAGGGCGACGAGGGCGGCCGCCGTCACCGTGAAGGCGGCCGCGGGCAGCTGGGCGGTGTGCGTCTGGGTCTCGGCGACCGCCTCGGCCTGATGGACGTAGAGTCGCTCCGCCAACGGGAGGATGGTGTCCTGCATGAGCGCGGACGCATCGGCCAGATACGCCACCCCGACCGGGTTGCCGGCCCGGTCGTTCGCCTGAGCCGTGGCCACGAGGTTGAAGTACTCGGCGAGGTCGCGCACCACGTCCGACAGCAGTGCCAGCGATTCGGCGTCCTGCGACGACACCCCGTTGGTCGCCGTGACCAGCGCGTTCGACGCGTCCCCGATCGCCTGGGTGAACTGCTCCGCGCCGGTAGACGACTCGACACCACCGCCACCGGAGATGAAGGACGTGATAGCGGCGGCATCGGCGATCGACAGCGAGCTGTAGAGGGCCTGGGCGGCGTTTGCCAGGGGCTCGGTGTGGGTGCGCAGTGTCTCGACGCGCTGTTGCCGCGCGCCGACCGCCGCCGAGGTGATCGCGCCCGCCGCGATGACCGCGGCGATGAGCGCGATCCCCAGCATGGACAGCCGTCCGGGCGTGGACGCGAAGAATTCGACCCACGGGCGGCGGCGGGCTACGGGCTCGACGAGCAGGTCCTCGTCGAGTGTGGGAGCGTCGGTGACGGCGTGCTCGCCGCGGTGGAACATCCGGTCCTCCTGCACCGCCTCCGCGGTTCCGGTAAGAGCACCGATCCGGGCCGCGGGGCTGAGTTCAGTGTGCACCGACGGTGCCGATCGGCGCACCGACTCGGGACACGGACACCGTAGGAACCAGGTTTCCGGTGATCGGGACGGCTGAGCCCGGTGGAACCGGGTACTCGCGCGGTATGAACAGGTGGGTGTGTCGCTCCGCGCTGTCGCTGTTGGTAGCCGGGCTCGTCGCGTTCGCGTCCGGAATGACGGCTCACTCGGCGCCGACGCCCGACAGGATCGACGAGGTGCCGGGGCGGACCGCGCTGTCGTTCATGCACACCCCGAGCGGAACCCGCATCGGGACGGCGAATCAGGGGGAAGCCAGGCCGGGATTGTCCATCGTGAAACTATATGTAGCCGACTACCTGCTCCGGCACGGCGACGGCTCGCCCGAGGAGGTCGCGCTCGGGCAGCGGATGATCCGTGACAGCGACGACAACGCCGCCTCGCAGGCGTACGCCAAGTACCCGCAGTCGATCGATGTGATCGCCGCCGAGTATCGGCTCACCAGTACCCGGGGATCCGGATTCTGGGGCGACGCGGTGACCAGCACCGCGGACACCGTGACGTTTCTCGAGGCGAAGAAGACCATCGATCCGGACAGCCAGATTCTGGAGTGGATGGCCACCGCGGCCCCCGCCGCCGCCGACGGAACCCATCAGAACTGGGGCACCGGGCGGCTGCCGTCGGTGACCGGAACCAAATGGGGCTGGTCGGACTACGGGCCCAGTGTTGTCGCTTCTGCGTCGTTCGGGCCTGATTTCTCGGTATCGGCCAACACGTACGGCACCGCCGAACAGCACACCAGCGACGTGCTCGGTGCCTTCGCGCAGGACCCGGTGTCACCCCCGCCGCAGGTGGCGCCGGATCCCATCCAGGATTTGATCGACCGTTACCTGCCCCCGGCGATTACACCACGATGATCGACAACCCGACGCGCCCGAGGGAACAGCCCCGACCCGGTTGGTGGGGTGACGGCCTGGGTAATCGGGTCTCATGTTGCCGCCAACGGACGAAACACCGAACTCCGGATCCGGTCTCCCGACAGGACACCCGCCTGGTGGTGAGGTGCCGTCCTCCGACCCGCGTCCCCACGACGCGGGTTCCGGGGTGCCGTCGGACGTGGCGAGAGGCAAGGGGATCAAGCACACCCGTACCGGGGCGACCTGGACTGGTCTGGTCATCGGCATCCTCGTCCTGGTCCTGCTTCTCGTGTTCATCCTGCAGAACCTCGACAGTGTCGTCCTGGAACTGTTCGTCTGGGAGTTCACGGTCCCGCTCGGTGTCACCCTGCTGTTCGCGGCCATCGCGGGCGCGGTGATCATGGCGCTCGTCGGCGGTGTACGAATCCTTCAGATCCGGCGGGCAGCGAACCGGCAACGGAAACTGACCACCTGACCGTTGCTCGTTTCCGTGTTCGCTCGATCGATGCGTCGACCGGTCAGGCCCTCGGCCGAGAGATTTCGAGTAGTCGACTACTCGGTTCAACTGTCGAATCTCCTCATACGGTCGGTCCTGTATCGCATTCGTGATTCGACGAAAGGACACCGAAATGGCTTGGTCGACAACCCCTCAGGGGCTTTTTCTCGCCGCTGGGCAGGCGAATCAATTCTTCTTCTCGTTTGGAGACATCTGGAAGGGGCCACAGTTGGCGACTGCGAGACTCGATGCCAGCCAGGGTGGTGGTGGCACGAAGATCCTGATGACGCAGTGGCAGGGCACCGCCAACGCACCGGTGTTCGGCGGCCCCAGCAAGCAGTACTACGTGCTCGGCATTCACAACAGCTCCACTTCGGGCGTGTGGTTCCATCTGGAAGGAGGCGTCCTCGCATGACGACACAGGAATCACCACGGGTTTCCCAGATGCAGGTCCTGGCGGACGAACAGGGCAGCATTCTCGCCGCTGTCCTGCGAACTGCGGACGTGGCGTCGGGCCCGGCATCGGGTGAGGACGTTCCGCCTCAGGTTTCGCTTGTTCCTTCGGAAGGCCAAGCGTTGCATGAACTCTCTGTTCCCGGTGGACCGTCGGGGGACGAGATGTTCGAGTCGCTGGATCAGTGGATGGTTAGGGTCGACGCCGGCGTACCGGCACTGGTGCGACGCGCGGGTGCGTAGCCGCTGACGGAAGTGCGCTGGTTGATCCGGGTGAGGGTCACCGGCTCACGGCAGGGGACCGCTGGTCGGGCTTTCAGCGGTCCCCTCCGCGCAGGGTGGTGTGAGGTTCGAGTAGGTCGGAAAGCCATCAAAATCACCTCGAGAGCCACTTTGTCAGCACAAATGATTGACTTCGCTCCCGGCGCGCAGCACTGTCGTAGAGACACACGCCGCCCGATCAGTTCCGGAGTCGATCTTGACCAACGTCAACCCCACCGAAATCGCAGTAGCCGTCGCCGGATTCGGCTGGATGGGCCGAGTGCACACGAACGCATATCTCCGTCAGCGCCACCACTTCCCGGAAGCGCCGCCGATCCGTCTGGGCGCCGTCGCCGACGAGGTACCCGGCCGCGCCGAGGAGGCCGCCGCCCAATTCGGGTTCGGCGTAGCGCTGACCGACTGGCGTGACATCGCCGCCGACCAGAACATCGACGCAGTCAGCATCACCGCACCGAACTTCCTACACCGCGAGATCGGTGTCGCGATGGCCGAGGCGGGCAAGCACATCTGGATCGAGAAGCCGGTCGGGCTGTCATCCGAGGATGCGAAGGCAGTGGCCGCCGCCGTCGAGAAGGCGGGCGTCCAGTCGACCGTCGGATTCAACTACCGCAACGCACCCGCTGTCGCGATGGCGCACGACCTCATCGCGTCGGGCGAACTGGGCACCATCACGCACTCGCGATTCCGCTTCCTCAGCGACTACGCCGCGCATCCGGACGGGGCGCTGAGCTGGCGTTACGAGAACGCGCGCGGTGGGTCGGGCGTTCTGGGAGACCTTGCCTCGCACGGTGTCGACCTGGTCCGGTACCTGCTCGGCGACATCGACGCAGTCGTGGCCGACACCGCGATCTTCATCCCCCAGCGCGCTGTCCCGACGGGTGCCACCAGCGGGCATGCGCGCGCGACGGGCGGCAAATTGGGGCGGGTGGAGAACGACGACTTCGTCAGCGCGCTGGTTCGCCTGTCGTCCGGCGGACGGGTAACGCTGGACGCGAGTCGCGTGGCCGTCGGCGAGCAGAACAACTACGGGTTCGAAATCCACGGCACCAAGGGTGCGGTGTACTGGGACTTCCGCCGGATGAACGAACTCGGAACGAGCCTCGGGAGCAAATACCAGGACCAGTCGATCACCACGGTGTGGGTGGGCCCCGACGCCGGAGCGTATGCCCGTTTCCAGCCGGGTTCCGCGTCCTCGATGAGCTACGACGACCTCAAGGTCATCGAGGGGAACAACTTCATCGCCTCGATCGTCGACGGAAAGCCCCGGGGCGCAACGATCGCCGACGCCGTGGCCACGGCCGAAGCTCTCGACGCCATCACGGCATCGGTCGCATCCCGTGCGTGGGTCGACGTGCGCTGATCCGATCCGCAGAGCCAGGTCCCGGAGTTACGCTTTATCGGTTAGCGGGTCAATTCCCGTAGGCGCCTTTCTCCGCGGAGGTTGGTATGAATACCACACCGTTCGGCTTGGGCTTTGCGATTCTCGCGTTGGCAATTTCGGCGGTCGCCTGTTCCTCGGTCAGTTCCTCTGACTCCGAAGACAATTGCGTGCGCGCGACAGACAGTGAACTGGATGCGCTCTTCACGAGTTGGAATGACGCACTGGAAAGCGGTGACGCGAGCAGGGTCGCCGCGTTGTACCGGCCGGATGCGGTGCTGCTGCCGACCCTGTCGGTGCCTATCGCCGACACTCCGGAGGAGATAACGGAGTATTTCGTCAACCTGATCAAGGCCGATCCTATTGCCCGCATGGAAGAAAGTTTCAAGTATTCGGATTGCAACCTCGCCTACAACGTGGGCCGCTGGGTCATCAATGCCAACGGTCAAGATGTGGCGGCCAGGGTGACGTGGGTCTATCGGTACGAAGACGGAAAGTGGCTGATTGCCAACCACCATTCGTCGGTGAACCCCTAGCCGTGACCGCCGGTCGACCGTGAGGTCGTCCGGCGGTCGCGGGAGCCACCCGTCTAGGACGCCTTGGCTTTTCGGCCTGCGACGTAGACCTCGGAGATGGACGTGTCGCGTATCCCCATCAGCAACGCGAACAGGGTCTGATCGCGGGCCAGATCGGGATCGGCGGCGCGAACGGCGTTGCGCAGCAGGCCGTCGAGCGCAGGCGTGCCGGACGGGTCGACGACGACGAAGTCGGCTTCCTTACCCACGTCGAAATTGCCGAACCGGTTCTCCATGTCCAGTGCCCGGGCGCCGCCGAGGGTGCCGACGAACAGCATCTCGGCCGGATGCATCGACACCCCGTCGTCACCGGCCTCGGTGATGTGCACCTTGAACGCGTCGCCGAGCACCCGGGGAATCAGCCATTCGTCGCCGCCGCCGAAATCGGTTCCCACCGAGATATTGACGCCCGACGCGACGGTGCGCTTCCACGGCATCGTTCCGGATCCCAGGAACAGCTGCGAGATCGGGCAGTGCGAGACGGACGTGCCGGTCTCGGCCATCCGTTCGAGCTCGACATCCTGACAGTGCACGCAGTGCGCGAGGATGGTGCGTCGGCCCAGCAGGCTCTTCCCGCCCACTTCCGAGCCGGGCAGGAACTTCCCGTCGTACGTGTCCAGGTATGAATTCACCTGATAGGTCTCTTTGGTCGAGTCGACCTCGCCGGTGCCGGGCCGATTGTTCTCGTTGAGGTGCGAGTGCACGTACACCCCGCGGTCCCGGACCTCTTCGTAGAGTTCTCCGAGATTCTTCAGGGTCTCGGGGGTCACCGACAGCGAGAACCGCGGGATGATTGCCACGTGTAGCAACGCCGTGGCGACATCGCCGGTGTCGGCGCCGTGCCATTTCTCGATCTCCTCGCGGGTGAGCCGGATCGCGTCCTCTTCGGAGGTCATCAGCGGCTGAGCGGTTTCGCCGCCGACGGTCTGAATTCCGCGGCCGCTGACGATCCGCAGACCGGCCTTCTGCGTCTCGGTGAACAACGCGTCCTGCGCATGTGGGAACGCCGACCCGAACACCATGGCGGCCGTGGTGCCCGCGGAGATGCGCCGGTTGGTGAACTCGACGGCCGCCTGCTGCGCGAACTCCGGGTCGGCGAACTTCGTCTCCGACGGGAACATGCACAGGGTCAGCCATTCCAGTAGCTGACCGCCGCCGTAGGAGTCGCCGGCGTAGGTCTGCGGGAAGTGGATGTGGGTGTCGACGAACCCCGGCAGCAGAAAGCCGGGCCTGTGGTCGTGCACGGTGCCGGACTCGTAATCCGACGGGATCTCGGCTCGGTCACCGCAGAACACGATTCGCCCGCCGTCGTCCAGCACCAGGGCGCCGTCGGGAATCGATACCAGGGCGGCCGCGGCTTCGGTCACTTTCGGTGTGCCGGCGATGTGGAAGATGTGCCCGAGATGGGTGTGCGTGGCCATGCGATGAACTCCCGTCGAGTGGTAACGGATCATGCCTTCTGCAATGAACTTCGGCGGCTGGACGAAGCCCAGCCGAGTAGCACCTGTGCGGCCGTGCCGCACCCACGATGAGATAACAGCCCGTACTCACAATGCCACCGATCAGACCCGGGTCGCGGCCGAACAGGCCAAGCGCCCGCGGCAATCACGGCCGGCTCGGTGCTACTGCGGGGGTGTGCGGTCGTCGACGAATCGACGGATGACCTTGTCCCAGCCCAATGACTCGAGAAGTTCCGCGGCGGTGGCCCGCGACGTGAGCGGCCGGAGCACGTCGATGTCGAGGTCGCCGCTGGTGCCCAGGACGTCGTCGAGGCGCAGGCAGTCGACGTACCCGTAATCCGTCCAGGGTTCGACGTGGCCGTCCCAGTCCGCGGTGTCGGCGTACGGCCCGCCGAGACGCAGCTTCCCGCTGCGGTGGATCATCACGTACCGCGGAACCACCTGCATCGTCTCGTTGGCAGTCGCCAGGGTCACCTCGGGGTCGGCGGCGGGATCTGCGCCCGCGAGCCGGCGGTCGTAGGACGCCGTCTTGACCGTTGCGACCTCGACCAGCGCCCGCACGTAGACCCATCGTGCCCGCTCGATCGAGCCCGCCCACGCCGATTCCTCGTCCGCGCAGGAGAAGACGTTCTCGGCCGGGGTTCGTATCAGCAGCCGCGTCCCCACCCGTTCGTGATCGACAACCAGGTCTCCGTCGACGACGAGTTCGTCGTCGTACTCGCGGACCCCGGTGATCGTCGCCACCGCGAGCACCTCGTCGTCCGGCGCGGTGACGAACAGTTCACGCTCGGACCGGACGCTGTCGGCATCACCGGGAAACGGGCCACGACCTCTGGCGAACGCTTCGGGCTGGGTCAAGTCGGCGCGAAACCCGGTCTCGGTCATCCCCCACGGATGATCGCGCACCTCTCGCAGGTTGCCGAGCCGAACCCTCGACGCCACAGGTCGATCCTCCCCGTTTCATCTCCGGCGCACCGCCGGGTGATCCTATGATCATAGCTGTTGACCTGCGGTGATGCCTCATCAGCGTAACCACGGCTTCCCCAGTAGGGTCGCAGTATCGATACGACCGACCGAGGGGGACCGGTGACGGGTTCTGCGTCCGAAAAAATCGTCTCGCCCGCATCACGCGCGTTCTGGGACCGAAGTTTCGCGGGCCGTCGCGCGATGTTCGAGGAGCTTCGTCAGCGAGCGCCGATCGAGTTCCACGCGGAAACAGCCGGTCCGGGCTTCTGGGCGGTCGTCGGATACGACGACGTGGTCGCGGTCAGCCGGAACCCGGATGTCTTCTCCTCGGCCAAGGGCTTCACCATCGACGACGTCCCGGCCGAGATCCTCGAGTTCGCCATGTCGATGATCGCCATGGACGACCCCCGGCACCGGCGTCTGCGCGGCATCGTGCAATCGGCGTTCACCGCGGCGTCGGTGCGGGGCATCGCCGAGCGGGTGCGCGGCTACGCTGCGCAGATCGCCGCGGACCTTCCCCGAGATGCCGAGTTCGACTTCGTTCCCGACGTTGCGACCCGGTTGCCGGTGCAGGTGATCTGCGAGTTGCTGGGGATCCCGGAGAGCGACCGGCCGATGATCCTGGCCGCGGCGGCCGACGTCATCGCCGGAGGTGGTGATCGGGAGTTCGTCACCGGACCCGGCGGCGCGGCCGGCCTGGGCCAGATCTACGGGTACGCCCTCGAACTGGGTGAGAGATGCAAGACGGATCCCGGCGAGGATCTGACGTCCCGGCTGGTGTCGACGGTGGTCGACGGCGAGACCCTCACACCGACCGAGTTCGGTTCGTTCGTCATCCTGCTGATCACGGCCGGTTTCGAGACCACCCGGCAAGCGTTGGCCTGGGCGCTGCATCTGCTCACCGAGCACCCCGACCAGAGAGAATTGCTGCTCGCCGATTTCGCCGGCCACATCGACAACACGATCGACGAGGTGATCCGCTTCGCCTCCCCGGTGCCCTACATGCGACGCACCGCGACCGTCGACACCGAGCTCGGCGGCGCCCACATCGCGGCGGGGGACAAGGTCGTCATGTGGTACCTGTCCGCGAACCACGACGAACGCATCTTCGACGGTCCGGGCCGGTTCGACATCACCCGGGCGAACGCCGGCAAGCATCTCGGTTTCGGTGCGAAAGACATTCACCACTGCCTGGGTATGAACCTCGCACGGCTGGAGCTGCGCGTCATGCTCGAAGAACTCTTCACCGCCCACCCCGCACTCCACGCGGTGGGTGAACCGGCGCTGCTGCTCTCCGCGTTCATCAGCGGCATCGCCGCACTGCCGGCCCGGACACGTGACGGACGGTGAGGTTCACGCAGGCCGACGCCCGGAAATCATGACGAGTGGCATCTCGGTGATGCGGGAGACGTGCTCGTCGACGAGATCGAGTCGGCTCGCGAGATCACGCGCCTCGTCGAGACTGATGGAGCGACCGGCGATCCAGGTGTGGAAGATCGCGAGATTGATGCTGCCGAGGACGCGCGGCGCCTTGTAGTTCTCGACGAACTTTTCGGCGTCCTCGAAACTTGTGCTGCGGTCCGCATCGGTGATCAGCAGCGGGCCACCCGGTTTGAGGACACGCACGCACTCGGCGAGTCCGGCCTCGCGCGACGACCAGTGCTTGATGGAGCCGTAGCTGATCACACCGTCGAATGTCTGGTCGGGGAAGTCGAGCCGCGTGGCGTCGCCGACGTCGAACCGGACCCGGTGGCCGTAGTGACGCATGCGTTTGGTGGCGCGCTTGATCTGGGCTTCCGACAGATCGAGGCCGAGAATGTGCACGTCGGGGCGCTGGTCGGCGATGTAGTTCGTGAACAGTGCCCCGCCCGATCCGACGTCCAGAATGCGGGCGTTCGGTGGGAGATGCGGCAGAAAGTACTCGTCGATGACGTGGCGTGAGCGGTAGACGGCCGGGGCCACGATGGTCTCGTACATCCAGGCGTGAGCCGGCGTGTAGATCGCGGTGATGGGGTCGAACGGTGCCATCGGCATGGTCGCGCTCCTCGTTGATATCCGTGTTCCCACGGCCCTCGAACCGTGCGGGTCGACTTCCCGTTCTCGATTCGAGATTAACGGGCGTGCGGTCTGTTTTGCACGATCACAGCGTGCGTGAGGAGGCTGATCGGGGGTGATGACGGGGTCAGTCCCGGTGCAGTCCTTTCCTGCGAGCGTGAATCCGGAAAACGCGTCACTATTCCGGACTCCGAAAATCCAAACATAGACACAGCGTCCATTTATAGATACTGTCGCCAGCATTGGCTCCTGTGATCCGGACCACACGCATCGCAGGGTGACTCGTCGAGAGGACGCAGATGGCACTGGACGTCTCCATCACGCACACGCTGACGGCCGGCAGGCGGACCCGGGGGAAGAACCTGGGTCTGCTCACGGCCTCGACCGCGATGGACAACGCCGAGAACAGCATCACCACGGTGTTGTTCCCGTTGATGCGGGAGGCGTTGGGGCTCTCGTCGTCGGCGCTCGGCGTCATCGTGGCGGTGTCCAAGGCGGTGGGCATCTTCGCCGCGGTTCCGTGGGTGTTCCTCGCCAAACGGTTCTCGCGCCGGGCCGTGCTTGCGACGTGTTCGGGCTTCTGGGGTGTGTGGGTGATCCTGGCGGGCCTGTCGAGCAGTTTCACCCAGTTCGTCATCCTGTACGGCATCGCGGCTGCAGGCTTCGCGGGCGCGGGGCCCATCGCTCTCGAGATCATGGGCGATCTCTACGACGACAGACGGCGCGGCCAGGCCACCGGGATGCTGTACGGCGGCGTAGCCATCATCACCGGCGTGAGCGCCCCGCTGTTCGGTCAGCTGTCGGGGTTCGACGACGGCTGGCGGTACGGCTACGTCCTCTCCGGCTGTATGTGCATTCTGATCGGTGTTCTCGTCGTCGTGTTTCTCGACGACACACGGCCCGGCGGGGGCGAGAACAGGGCCGGCGGCGCGGCGGTGAAAGCGGAGGAGAAGGCGCAGAACGTCGTCGCCGGTGTGCGGGAGCTGCTGCGCATCAAGACGTTCCGTTACATCCTGGTGCAGCGGCTGTTCTCGGGGCAGAACGTGATCATGAGTTTCGGCGTCGTGTTCCTGGTGGAGGAGCGGGGATTCTCGACGGCCACCGCAGCGATCGTTGCTACGCCGTTCGCGATCGGGTACCTGCTCGGAACCGTGGTCGGCGGCCGTCTCAACGACGCCGTGCACCGCCGGTGGCCCGCGAGTGGACGGGTGATGATGCTGCAGGCCAGTCAGTTGGCCTTCGCGGCAGCGGTATTCGTCGAGCTGAAGATGGCGACGTCGTCGATCGGATTCTTCGTCGCGATCTTCGCGGTGGTCGGGTTCCTGCAAGGGCAGGTGCCGGTGGTCAACCGTCCGCTGATCATGGCGGTGGTGCGCCCGGAACAACGGGCCCTGGCCTTCGCGGTGTCGGTGTCGACGGTGGAGGCGCTCGCATACGCGGGATATGCGCTGCTGGTCGGCTATCTGGGCGAAGCGATCGGGTTGCAGGGAGCGCTCCTGCTCGTGACCGTGGCGCTCACCGTCGTCAACGGGTTGTGCTCCGGCCTGCTGTACCGGCCGTACGCACGAGACAGTGCCGCGGTGCGCGACTCTCCGGTGGCGCCGTCGTCCTACGAGGGTGAGCCGTCGAAGCCGGATGCCCAGTAGCGTCCACGCAGCGACAGCTCCAGCAACATTTCGGTGACGGCTTCCGGTGTGAGCGGTGGTGGATCGGATTCGAGCCACCACTGCAGCACCGTCACCTGTTCGCCCACCCACGCCCGCGACAGCACTTCCATGTCGATGCGGGGTGTGACCCCGTTCGCGTCGGATCGGGCCGAGAAGATCTGGGCGGCAAGGGCGGTCCGTTCGTCGACGAATCGGCGCAGTGCGCGCCCGTCGCCCTCGCCGCGCAGTACGACGCGGTAGGCGTCGCGTTCCTCGGCGGCGTGCCGGAACATTTCGAGCACCGGCTTGCCGGTGAACCCCACCGAGGAGTCGGACACGAGGGGCCGCAACCGCTCCTTCAGGTCCTCGCCGAGGTCGGCGACGATCTGGCCGAGCAGTTCGTCCTTGTCCGTGTAGTGCGTGTAGAACGTCGCGCGGCCGACGTCGGCACGTTCGGTGACGTCTTCCACGGTGACTGCGGAATATCCCCGTTCGAGCACGAGCGAGACTAGTGCGTCACGCAGCAGCCGCTTGGTGCGGCGCACACGCCGGTCTTCGGTGGCCACGGTGACTTCCGCCCTTCGTCTCACGTCAGCAGTCCCGTCAGCATAGTGCACCCTTGACATCGCGCCCGATGCTGGACACTATGTCCAATAACGATCAACACGTCGATCTTGGAGACTGTATGAATCTCGGTACCTACCTCACCCGGAGTGCGAAGTTCCGGCCGGACAGCGAGGCCGTGGTGTGCGGCGACAGTCGCCTGACCTACCGGGAACTCGACGACTCGACCAACCGTCTCGCCTCCGCGCTGATGCGCACCGGCCTCGGGATCGGCGACGCGGTGGCCACTTTCGCCGGCAACTGCGGAGAACTCGTCGTGACCGAGATGGCCGTGTGCAAGGCGGGATTCGTGCGCGTTCCCGTCAACGCGCGCCTGGGAGCCGACGAACTCGGCCACGTCCTGCGCGACGCGAACGTCAAGACGCTCTTCGTCGACCCCGCGCACGCCGACGTCGCGTTGAAGGTCGTCGCGGATCTGGGCCTCGACATCGCCGTCTACGACTACGGGAACAGCGCACCCGGCGCGGACCGGTACGCGGATCTCCTCGCCGACGGACTCGGCGATCCCGTCGCCGTCGACGTCACCGAAGACGCGCCCGCCGTCCTCAACTACACGTCCGGGTCCACCGGAAAACTCAAGGCCGCCGTGCAGACGTACGGAAATCGACTCGCCAACATGCGCAAACGCTTGATGAACCCGACCGGCGCGCCCACCGACACGGACCGGTATCTCGCCCCGGGACCGATCACCCACGCCTCCGGAATGATGATGCTCGGCGTGCTCGCCCGCGGCGGCGCGGTCGTCGTCCTGCCTGCCTTCGACACCGAGTTGTTCCTGCGAACCATCGAGAAGGAACGCATCACCACCACCTTCGTCGTTCCGACGATGCTGAACATGCTGATGGACCATCCGGCCGCGAACGACGTCGACCTGTCGAGCCTGCGGTGCGTCGGCGTCGGCGGCGCCCCGGTCTCACCGCAACGGCTACGCGACGCCGTCGCGATGTTCGGCCCCGTCGTCATGCAGGGATACGGTCTCGGGGAGACGACGAGTGGCATCACCGTGCTCACCTACGACGACGTCGTGCGAGGCGTCGAATCCGATCCGGAACTGCTGAAGTCGTGCGGGCGACCGGTATTCGACACCGAGGTTCGCGTGGTGGACGACGCAGGGAACGAACTGCCGGCAGGCGGGATCGGCGAGATCGTCGCGCGCGGCCCCGACTGTGTGCGCGAGTACTGGCACGAGCCGGATCTGAGCGCGGAGACGTTCGTCGACGGCTGGGTCCACACCGGGGATGTCGGGTACTTCCGTCACGACGGTTATCTGTTCATCGTCGACCGCAAGAAGGACATGATCATCTCGGGCGGGTTCAACATCTACTGCAGCGAGGTGGAAGCAGCGCTGTACGAGCACCCGGCCGTGTCCGGCGCGTGCGTCGTCGGTGTTCCCGACGAGAAGTGGGGGGAGGCAGTCAAAGCCGTCGTGGTCACGCGGACCCCGGTGACCGAGGAGGAGCTGATCGAGCACTGCGCCGAACGCCTCGCGCGAATGAAGAAGCCGCGTTCGATCGACTTCGTCGACAGCCTTCCCGTCAACCGCAACGGCAAGATCGACCGCAAGTCGGTGCGCGAATGCTACTGGGCGCAGGCCGCCCGCCACGTCAACTGAAAGCGGAGCCTCCGATGACCTTCACCCTGAACCCCACTTACGACGACAATCCTCGCCTGCACGACCTCGTCGCACGGCTGCGTGACTACCTGGACGGCGAACTCGCCGACTACGAACGCGAACTCGGCCTCACCTCCGGGAGCGTGTACACCCGCGAGACGCTCGAGCCGGTGTGGCGACGCAGCCGCGAACTCGGCTTCTACGGTGTCAGCCTGCCCGCGGACCTCGGCGGCGCGGGACTGTCGTTCACCGAACTCGCCGCCCTGAAGGAAGAAGTGGGCGCGTCACCGCGGGTCCTGTCGACCTCGGTACTCGGCGACATGGGCGGACCGCTGCGGGTGGGCAGCATCTTCCAGTACGCCACCGAGTACCAGATCGAGAAGTACCTGCTCCCCGTCACGCGCGGCGAGCGCGCGTGCTGCTTCTCGCTCACGGAGAACGACGCCGGCTCCGACGTGCGCGGCATGCTCACCACCGCCACCCCGGACGGCGACGGGTGGCGCCTGACCGGTCACAAGGTGTTCTCCACCGCCGGACCGTTCGCGGACTTCTCCATCCTCATCGCGAAGATGGCAGACGACGGCGACGGCGGCCCGCGTTACTCCGCGTTCCTCGTCGACCTGGACACCCCGGGATGCACGGTGCAGCAGGGCGAGACCCCGATGTCGGGCCAGCACATCGAGGCCGACATCGTTCTCGACGACTGCTATGTCGGACCGGAACAGTTGCTCGGTGAGGTGGGGCAGGGTCTGAAGATCGGGCTCGGTCGCGTCACGGTCAACCGGCTCCTGCATTGCCCGACGGCGCTGGGTGGTGCACGCCGAGCCCTGGAGTTGTCCGTCGGCTACGCCCGCACCAGACAGGTGCAGGGCGCGCCGCTCGGCATGCTGCAGAGCATCCAGCACCGGCTGGCGGACATGGCAACCGACTACTACGCGGCTCGGTCGATGACCTACGACGCACTCGCCGCGCTCGACCGGGGCGAGCGGCCGCGGATCGAAGCCTTCATGTGCAAGCTGTTCGTGGCGGAGAAGGCGTTCGCGATCGCCGATGCCGCCGTGCAGATCCACGGTAAATCGGGTGTCGTCCGCGGACGCGAGGTGGAATCGCTGTTCCAGCGTCTGCGGATGTTCCGGATCCTCACCGGATCCTCCGAGATCCAGAAGAACGGTATCGCCCGATTCCTTCTGCTCCCGTGAGCGCCGACACGGAGACGGAGCCCGACTACCGATTCACGCTCGCCAACGAGCGGACCTTCCTGGCCTGGATCCGTACCGCGCTCGCTCTTCTGGCGGGCGGGGTCGCGGTCAGCCAGTTCTACCTGCCGCGAGGCGGATCCGCGTTCCACGACACGCTGGGTGCGGTCTGCATCCTGCTGGCCGCGCTCGTCGCGGTCGGTGCGCTGCTGCGGTGGCGGTCCGTGCAGTCCGCGATGCGCCGCGCCGTGCCGCTACCGGCATCGCGTCTGGCCCCGGCCGTGGTCGCGGGTGTGTGTCTCGCTGCCGCGCTCGGCGTCGTCTGGGCGGGGACGTGACCGCGCCGCCACCGGGGTTGCAGGCCGAACGTACGGTGCTGGCGTGGGGCCGCACGTTACCTGCGGTCTGCCTGTGCCTCGCCGCAGTCGTCCGTTCCGCGATCGTCCACCCGCACCTCGCGCACGTCGTTGCGGTGGCCGGAGCCTGCGGCGCTGCCGCGGCGGTGGGAGCAGGCGCCGTGACGCGGCAGCGCCGATACCGCCGGCGCGCCGACGACCCCCGCCCACTCGGCCTCCTGCATCCCGCCGCCGTCAGCCTCGCCGTTTTCGCGACGGCAGGCGCCGCCCTTGCCGCACCGGCCTGAAACTCGATGTTCCCCAGCACGTATCCCGATCCGACAGAGGAGATCCGCTGTGTCGCAATTGCCACTCGCAGAACTGAAATGGACGCAAGGATTCACCGACCCGGTGCAAGTCCGCCGGCAGGCGAGGGCCGTCGGCGAGACCGGTCCCACGCGTCGAGTGTGGCGCGGCGACGGTCCGCGCCGGGAACTGCCGGAGCAGTTGCAGGACCTCTCACGGCTCGCCGTCGAGTCCGGAGGCGGGGGAGCGAGCACGCTGTACCAGTTCCTCGTCGACTCGCATTCGGACGGGATGATCGTGCTGCACCGCGGCGCGGTTGTCTACGAGCAGTACCTGCACGGCCTCCGTCGTCAGGACCTGCACCTGACTGCGTCGATGGCCAAGGCGTTCATCGGCCTGCTCGCCGGGATGCTCGAGGACCAGGGCTTGTTCACGCGGGACGATCAGGTCTCCACATACGTTCCCGAGTTGGCGGGAACGGCGTTCGGTGACGCTACTATTCGTCATCTGCTCGACATGACGACACAGGTGGCCTACGGGGGACGAAAGTTCCATCGTGAGGTCGAGGCACACCGGTGGTGGGCAGTCGTGGCTCCCGGGATGCGGCCCGACGGATACGACGGCCCGACCACCCTGCTCGACCGATTGAAAACGGCCCGCGCGACCGGCCCGTACGGCGAGGTCTTCCACTACGAGAACGGAAGCTGCGAGGCGATGGGCGCGCTGATCAGCCGCGTCACCGGCGCGACCGTCTCGGACCTGATGAGCGAGTTGATCTGGTCGAAGATCGGTGCCGACGAGGACGCCCGGTACATCCTCGACGCCGCCGGCGTCGAAACCGCCTGCGGAGGCTACGCGGCCACCCTCCGGGACATCGCCAAGGTGGGGGAGATGCTTCGCTGCGGCGGCGCTCTCGGCGACCGCCAGATCGTGCCGGCGTCGGTGGTGCGTGCGATCAGCACCGTCCCCGAGGGAGCGACCGCTCAGGTGCGGTTGCCGCGAGCGTCGGCGAATTCGCCTGCCACGATGAGCTACCGGGACTACTGGTGGATCCTCAACGACCCGTTCGACTCCTTCATGGCGAGTGGAATCCACGGCCAGCGGTTGTTCGTCTCCCGCGAACTCGACCTCGTCGTCGCACATTTCGGATCGCAGATCATCTCCCCGTGCGTCGCGACACCACCGTTCCCGGAGGTGTTCACCCGGCTCGGGACGCAATTGTCGATGGCGGGTGTCTGATGTAAACGAACACCCGTGCCACGACGCCCTCGACAACTCCCGCTGACGGATTGCGCACCTGACGGACGTGCCGGGGCGGCGGACGCAATTACTCTGGGCGGACAACGGCCTCGGACGGGCACTCTGCCGAGTGCCATTCCACGGCATGACATCTGGACTGTGGTCGGAGAGCGTCAGCCGTTACGACGGGATGACGTTCCAGATGATCGGGACCTGATCGGTGGGCATGTTCTCGGCCCTGCGTTCCTGACGCTGGTCGCGCTGCCGATCGCGGGTCCGATCGTCGTTGCCGCCGGGGATGTCGCGACCGGTGTCAGGGGCGGCCACTGCGGCGACCGGGTGTTCCGCGGCCGGGGCAACCGCGCCCGCGACGCCGACGGGAAGGACGCCGAGTGCGGCTGCAGCCACCACCACTGTCGCGATCCGCTTCCGCAGCGAGCCGCGGTGGGTGTGTCGGTCGTCTTGGTGCGAATGTGTGGCGTTCATGGTCTGAATTCCTGTCCGAGTGCCGCAAACCCGACGTTCACGGCTACTCGAATGGTGTCCGCCAGGGCGCGAAACGTTACACCCTGCCGGACATTATTTTGCGGTGAGTTCTCCGCCGCTAGCGCCAGTCGCGGAACGCGGCGAGCAGGCGGTCCCGCAACGCCGGATCGAGCTCGTCCGGCGGGAGCGCGCCGAGGGTGTGCACCGTCTGCTCGATCTGCTCGAGATAGGTGGCGCAGCCCGGGCATTCGCCCAGATGGGTTTCGAATCGGACCCGGGCATCGGGATCCATGTCATCCTCGAGGTAGGCCGTGACGAGTTCGACGAGGTCCTGGCAGTCCATATCTCACGCTCCCGTTCCAAGATAGTCCTCGAGGGCCTGGCGCACGTGTGCGCGACCCCGATGCAGCAGCACCCGCTGGTTCGCCGGGGTGATCGAGAGCATCGCGGACACTTCCTCGGCGTCGTAGCCGAGGACGTCACGCAGAACGACCACGATCCGCTGGCGGTCGGGTAGGTGCTCGAGTTCGCGGCCGGCGACGTCGAGGACCTCCGCACCCAGGACCGACCCTTCGGGGGTCTCCGGCCAGCTGGTCGGAGGAGTCGCCCAGTGGTGTGGATCCTCCGGGGAGGATGCAGGCAGGAACCGGGCCGGGTCCACGGAGGCGCTGCCCGTGTAGGCGGCCAGTGCGGCGTCGACATCGTGCCGGTCCCGCACTCCCCGTTTCTGGGCGATGTTGACGAGTATCCGGAACAGCCAGGTACGGAGGGTGGAGCGGCCTTCGAATCGGTCGATGCCCTGGAGCACGGCGATCCAGGTTTCCTGTACGACGTCCTCCGCGACTTCGGCGCTGGCCACGTACCCTCGCGCCACGCGCAGCATCATCGGTGTGTGCAGGTCGACCAGTTCGGCGAATGCCGACTCGTCCCGCGCACGCAAGGCGTCGACGAGGCACTGCTCGTGCGAGGTATCGATCTCGGTCATCCGCTCCTCCTCGGTGATCGAGGCGTTCCGGAAGCGTGGCCGCGTGAGACGGCCGGACGCCATCCAACATTACTGATCTCGGCGGCAGCCGTCGATCAGGCGGCTGCCGATCTCGTGGTGGTAGGGCCGAACGGCCCTGTCTCGGCTTCGCGGTGCGGGGAAGACTCGATGCGGAGGGGTGGCGGGCCGCGGCGACGCGGTAACGGTCGCGGCGGCCCGGGTGCCCCAGGAAACGACTGCACCTGGCAACCCAGGAAGGGCGACGCATGGATTTTCGGCGAACTCCGCTGGCGCGTTCGGAGAATTATTGGGAGCAGCTGGGTTCGGTGGAAGCTCGCCACCTGGACGGTGCGGAGCGGGACGGGCTCCCGGCCCCGGACGAACAGGTCTCGCTCGTCGACCACTGTCGAGGTGCAACGCCCGACCCGGCGTGAGGAGCGTGGGTGCGGCGAGAAACGCTAGGCAACTCCGGTGCGACGTGGCACGATTTCGTGTGTGACGAGCAGTACCGCTGAGAACCAGCGCCTACGCGACCTCGCGCTGCTGCGCCGAGTCCGTGACCGGATCGATCGAGAGCACGCGCAACCGCTGGACGTCGAGTCGCTCGCCCGTGGCGTGAACATGTCGGCCGGGCACCTCAGCCGCCAGTTCCGGCTCGCGTACGGCGAGTCTCCGTATTCGTACCTGATGACGCGGCGCATCGAGCGGGCGATGGCGCTGCTGCGTCGCGGCGACCTCAGCGTCACCGAGGTCTGTTTCGCGGTCGGCTGCTCGTCGCTGGGCACCTTCAGCACGCGGTTCACCGAGCTGACCGGAGTCCCGCCCAGCACCTACCGGCGCCAGGAGGCGGACGCGACGGCGGGCATTCCGTCGTGCGTGGCGAAACAGGTCACCAGACCGATCAGGAATCGAGAAGCGCAGGTCGCTGATTCGTAATTATCGTGATCCCATGGACATCACAATTCACCAGACCTACCTCCCGCAGGACGACCCGGACGCCGCGTTGGCCTTCTATCGCGACACTCTCGGCTTCGAGGTCCGCAACGACGTCGGCTACAACGGGATGCGCTGGATCACGGTCGGCCCGGCCGACCAGCCCGGCACGTCCATCGTCCTGCATCCGCCGGCCGCCGACCCCGGCATCACCGACGACGAGCGCCGAACCATCACCGAGATGATGGCCAAGGGCACCTACGCAGCGATCAACCTGGCCACCAGGAATCTCGACGGCGTCTTCGAGAAACTGCAGGCCAGCGACTCCGCGGAGGTCGTCCAGGAGCCGACCGAGCAGCCGTACGGAGTCCGTGACTGCGCCTTCCGCGATCCCGCGGGCAACATGGTTCGCATCCAGGAACTGCGCTGATCGACGCCGACGGAGACCGCGAAGGCGGCTCCGCCCAACAGAGGGAGACACGATGAGCACGGCCACGAAGGCGGGCACGACGGGGCGAGCGAAGCGACGGGAAGATTCAGGGTCGCCGGATCTGCACCTTGCCGACAGTCACGATCTCATCCGCGTGCACGGCGCGCGCGAGAACAACCTCAAGGACATCAGTGTCGAGCTCCCGAAGCGCCGGCTGACGGTGTTCACCGGTGTCTCCGGCTCGGGCAAGAGCTCGCTGGTGTTCGCCACGATCGCCGCGGAGTCGCAGCGGATGATCAACGAGACCTACAGCGCATTCGTGCAGGGCTTCATGCCGTCACTGGCGCGACCCGACGTCGACGTTCTCGACGGGCTGACGACGGCGATCATCGTCGACCAGGAGCGGATGGGCTCGAACCCCCGCTCCACCGTCGGCACCGCCACCGACGCCAACGCGATGCTCCGCATCCTGTTCAGCCGGCTCGGGAAGCCGCACATCGGCTCACCCCAGGCGTTCTCCTTCAATGTCGCGTCGATCTCCGGCGCGGGCGCGGTCACCATCGAGCGCGGTGGCCAGCAGACGAAGGAGCGGCGGAGCTTCAGCATCACCGGCGGCATGTGTCCGCGATGCGAGGGCCGGGGCGCGGTCACCGACTTCGACCTGACGGCGCTGTACGACGACAGCAAGTCGCTGAACGAGGGGGCGCTGACGATCCCCGGTTACAGCATGGAGGGCTGGTACGGCCGCATCTTCCGGGGCTGCGGCTACTTCGACCCGGACAAGCCGATCGCGAAGTTCACCAAGAAGCAGTTGCAGGACCTGCTCTACAAGGAGCCGACCAAGATCAAGGTCGAGGGCGTCAACGTGACGTACGAGGGTCTGATCCCGAAGATCCAGAAGTCGTTCCTGGCCAAGGACGTCGACGCCATGCAGCCGCACATCCGCGCGTTCGTGGAGCGGGCGATCACGTTCGCCACCTGCCCCGACTGCGACGGCACCCGACTCAGCGAGGGGGCGCGGTCGTCGAAGATCAAGGGGAAGAACATCGCCGACGTCTGCACGATGCAGATCAGCGACCTCGCCGACTGGGTCCGGGGTCTGGACGAACCGCCGGCGACAGGAGGACGACGGAGCATCGCAGCGACGAAGGAGCGAGGAGCGGACGGAGGACGGGTCGCCGTGGAAACGGTGGCCCCGCTGCTCAGCGGGCTGCAACATCTCCTCGACTCGTTCACGGAGATCGGGTTGGGGTACCTCTCACTCGACCGGCCGTCGGGCACCCTGTCCGGAGGAGAGGCGCAGCGCACGAAGATGATCCGGCATCTCGGTTCGTCGCTCACCGACGTCACCTACGTCTTCGACGAGCCGACCATCGGCCTGCACCCGCACGACATCCAGAGGATGAACGGCCTGCTGCTGCAGTTGCGCGACAAGGGCAACACGGTGCTGGTCGTGGAGCACAAGCCGGAGGCGATCGCGATCGCCGACCACGTCGTCGACCTCGGCCCGCGCGCCGGCACCGAGGGTGGCCAGGTGGTGTTCGAGGGCACCGTCGAGGGTCTGCGGTCCAGTGACACGCTCACCGGGCGGCACCTGGACGACCGCGCGTCGCTGAAGCAGTCGGTGCGCACACCGTCGGGCGCGCTCGAGGTGCGAGGCGCAGACAGCCACAACCTGCGCGGCGTCGACGTCGACATTCCACTCGGCATGCTGGTGGTCGTGACCGGTGTGGCGGGTTCGGGCAAGAGCTCGCTGATCCACGGTTCGGTGTCCGGGCGGGACGGCGTGGTGTCGATCGACCAGGGCGCGATCAAAGGCTCCCGGCGAAGCAACCCGGCCACCTACACCGGATTGCTCGAGCCGATCCGCAAGGCGTTCGCGAAGGCCAACGGCGTGAAGCCGGCACTTTTCAGCTCCAATTCCGAGGGTGCCTGCCCCACGTGCAACGGCGCCGGTGTCATCTACACCGACCTGGGCGTGATGGCCACCGTCGAATCCCCGTGCGAGGAGTGCGAGGGG
Source organism: Rhodococcus sp. A14 (assembly GCF_011603105.1). Classification (NCBI taxonomy): domain Bacteria; kingdom Bacillati; phylum Actinomycetota; class Actinomycetes; order Mycobacteriales; family Nocardiaceae; genus Rhodococcus; species Rhodococcus sp. A14. Next base: position 23,582 of record NZ_JAAOQS010000068.1, read on the forward strand.
AAGCGCTTCCAGGCCGAGGTGCTCGAGTACACGCTGGGCGGCCGGAATATCGCCGAAGTGCTCGCGATGCCGGTGGCCGAGGCCGAGGAGTTCTTCGGTTCCGGCGAGGCACGGATCCCGGCGGCTCACAAGATTCTGCAGCGGCTCGCCGACGTCGGGCTCGGCTACCTCAGCCTCGGACAGCCGCTGACCACGCTGTCCGGCGGCGAACGGCAGCGGCTCAAGCTGGCCACCGCGATGGCCGACAAGGGCGACACCTACGTCCTCGACGAGCCGACCACCGGCCTGCACCTCGCCGACGTCGAACAGCTGCTCGGACTGCTCGACCGGCTCGTCGACTCCGGTAAATCGGTCATCGTCATCGAGCATCACCAGGCGGTCATGGCGCACGCCGACTGGATCATCGACCTCGGCCCGGGCGCCGGCCACGACGGCGGCCGGATCGTGTTCGAGGGCAGGCCGGAGGATCTGGTGTCCGCTCGCTCCACCCTCACCGGCGAGCACCTCGCGGCCTACGTCGGCACCTGATCGAGGCGAGCGTCGAGGTGGGCCCCCGGTTGCCACGGCAGCCGGGGGTTTCCTCGTTCGGTGGTCACACCTGGTCGCAGCGCAACTGTGACGCCCGCCACCCGGATTGTGCCGAACCGAGACGTGCTGTGCCGATCTGAGACGTCGCCACCCGCCACCCGGTCATAACGTCACGTTCGATCAGTGACCACAGACACGACAGGAGAGTGGGATGTCCGATCTCAACGCCGCGCTCGGCAAGGTTCTCGACAGCGTGACCGAGGATGATGCGCCGCGCGTGCCCGGAGTGGTGGCGATGGTGACCGATCGCGACCGCACGGTGTTCGAGGGTTCCGCCGGGGTGCGGTCCCTGGCCGATCGCGAGCCGATGACCGCCGACACCGTCTTCGCGATCTTCTCCACCACGAAGGCGATCACCGGGACCACTGTGCTGCAGTGCGCCGAGGAGGGTCTGCTCGACCTCGACGCGCCGGCCCGCGAATACGTTCCGGAGCTCGGTGACATTCAGGTCATCGAGGGATTCGACGCCCACGGCGATCCGGTGCTGAGGGCGCCGAAGCGGGACATCACCACGCGGATGCTGTTGTTGCACACCGCCGGGTTCGGGTACGACTTCTTCGACGAGACCTACAACCGGTTGGGTGTGGAGCACGACCAGCCCGGCGTGATCACCGCGACCCGGGCGTCGCTGACCACACCGTTGCTCTTCGACCCGGGCGAGAAGTGGCAGTACGGGACGAACATCGACTGGGCCGGTCAGGTGGTCGAGGCGATCCGCGGCAAGCGGCTCGGCGAGGTGATGGCCGAGCGGGTGTTCGCGCCCCTGGACATGCACGACACAGCCTTCGCCCTGACCGGATCGATGGCGGCCCGGCGCGCGACCATCCACCAGCGGGAGGAGGACGGCCGGCTCACTCCGTTGGATCTGGTGCTGCCGCAGGATCCCGAGATTCACATGGGCGGGCACGGCCTGTACTCCACCGTGGGCGACTACCTGAAGTTCCTGCGGATGTGGCTGAACGACGGAGACGCGCCCGGTGGGCGAGTCCTTCGGGCCGACACCGTGCAGGCGGCCGTGTGCAACGGCCTCGAGGGACAAGAGGTCGGGATGCTGCCGGCTGTGATACCCGCCCTCACCAACGACGCCGAATTCTTTCCCGGACAGCGAAAGTCGTGGGCGTACACGTTCATGGTGAACGAAGAGGACGCGCCCACCGGCCGGCCGCGGGGGTCGCTCGGGTGGGCCGGGCTCGCCAACTCGTACTACTGGATCGATCGCCGCAACGGAATCGCCGGGTACTGGGCCACCCAGATCCTGCCGTTCGCCGACCCCGTGTCGTTCGGCGGCTACCTGGACTTCGAGACGACGGCGTACCGTCACGCCGCGCTTGCCTCACGCGTCTAGGTCAACCGGTCGTTGCTCGTCAGCGGAGGTCGGCGAGCTTACGCCCCAGCACCGTCCGCTCGCGCTCGTTGCCGCACAGCCGGACGGCCTCCTCGAATTCGGTGCGCGCCTCGTCGGTGCGGCCGAGGCGGGTGAGCAGTTCGCCGCGAACGCTCGGCAGCAGGTGCGAGTTCGACAGCGCCTGGGCGGCCACCAGTTCGTCCACGATCGGCAGCGCCGCGGCCGGTCCCTGGGCCATGGACACCGCCACCGCCCGGTTGAGGTCCACCACCGGTGACGGCGCGAGGCGGCCGAGTGCCTCGTAGATGAGGACGATCCGCTCCCAGTTCGTCGCGTCGACCGACGGCGCGACGGCGTGGCATTCGGCGATCGCCGCCTGCAAGCCGTAGGCGCCCAGGCCCCGGCCGACCTGTTCCGCGCGGGCGAGGGCGGCGCGTCCCCGCCGGATCGCGGTCCGGTCCCAGCGGCGGCGGTCCTGGTGCTCGAGCAGCACCGGCTCGAGCTCCGGCCCGGTGCGGGCCGGGAACCGCGCGGAGGTCAGTTCGAGCAGCGCCAGCAGGCCGTGGACCTCGGGCTCGTCGGGCACCAGCCGGGTCAGCACACGAGCGAGGCGCTGCGCCTCGCTCGCGAGGTCGAGGCGGATCAGATCGTCACCGGAGCTGGCCGAAGACCCTTCGGTGAAGATCAGATAGATCACGCTGAGCACCGAGCCGAGTCGCTCGGTCCGCTCTCCGGCGAGCGGCACCTCGAACGGCACCCGGGCCGCCCCGAGGGTCTTCTTCGCCCGGGTGATCCGGGCCTGCACGGTCGCGGTCGGGACGAGGAACACCTTGGCGATCTCGTCGCTCGTCAGACCGCCGACCACCCGCAGGGTGAGCGCGACCCTCGCCTCCCGCGACAGCACGGGGTGGCAGGAGATGAACATCAACGCCAGCATGTCGTCGTCGATCTGGTCCGGATCCCACAGCACGTCCCCGGTGCCCTTGGCCGGATGGGTGGGCGCGCTCCCCGAGACGGCCCCGCCCTCGCCCAGGTCGTGAGCGAGGACGGCGTACCTCTCGTCGAGGGCGGAGCGTCGGCGGAACGCGTCGATCGCCCGGCGGCGGCCGACGGTGAGCAACCACCCCGCAGGGTTGTGGGGAATGCCGTCGCGCGGCCAGCTCACGAGCGCCTCGGCCAGCGCCTCCTGGGCGAGGTCCTCGGCCAGCGCGAAATCGCCGGTGTACCGCGCGAGCGCACCGACGATCCGCGCCGACTCGATCCTCCAGACGGCGGCGACGGCCTCACGCCCGGTGTGACCGTCACCCGTCGACCCGCTCAGAGCTGACCGGTCGCTTCGCGCCACGCCCGCTCCTTCTGGATCCACACGTTGTCCTGCGGGAACTCGTCGATCGTCGCGACCCGGCGGATCTCCGCCTTGGAACCGGGACCGGCCATCGGGGCACGCTTGGCCCACTCGACGGCCTCCTCCTTCGATGCCACGTTGAGCATCCAGAAGCCGCCGAACAACTCCTTCGTCTCGCCGTAGGGGCCGTCGGTCACCACAGGTGTCTCGGACGAGTAGTCGACCACCACACCCGACTCGGGGTCGGGGTCCAGTCCCTCGGCCGCGAGCAGCACACCGGCACGGATCATCTCGTCGTTGAACTTGCCCATCGAGTCCATGATCTCGGTGAAATCAGCGTCCTGGAACGCCGCGAAGGTCTCGTCGGTGGCGCGCATGATCAGCATGTACTTCATGGTTCCGTCTCCTTGGATGTCGGGGTCCCTCTTGGACCTTCTCACCCTCAGGTCGAACGGGGAGTGACATGGATCGACACACTCGCCGAATTTTTTTCCGAACCTATCTGGCCCGTCCCGCTCTGCGCCGGTCGGTTTCCGTGGTGCCACCCCATATTCCGTGGGTCTCGCGGTGATCGGTTGCGTGTGCGCGGCATTGCCGGGCGACGACGCACCCGTCGCAGATCTGTTTGGCGCGTCGTTCGCGCCTGACCCGGGCGCCGCGTCGTTCGCCGTCCGGAGCGAAGAAGGCGGAAGGCTCGGTGGTGCGGCAGTGGGCGCGGTACCGCCATCCCCAGCGTTCGGCGGCGGTCGTCGGCGGGTCGTCGTGAAGTGTCGTGTGGTCGATCATCGGGTGTCCCGGGATGGATTCGGGCGGTGGACGGTCGGCACCGTCCACCGCTGTGGCTGCACCGACTCAGTGCAGGTGGCTGCCGCCGTTGATGTCGACGGTGGTGCCGGTGAGGTACGCGGCGTCCTGCGAGGACAGGAAGGTGATGACGGCGGCGACCTCGGTGGTGGTCGCGACCCGGCCGAGTGGGATGTCGCGGCAGAGTGCGGCTTCCTGTTCGGCGGTGCTGCCCACGCGGATGCTGGTGTCGACCGCACCGGGGGTGACGGCGTTGACGGTGACTCCGCTGTCGCCGAGTTCACGTGCGAGGGACTTGGTGAAACCGAGGATCGCGGCTTTGGCGGACGAGTAGGGCACCTTCCCGAAGACCCCGCCACCACGCTGGGCGGAGACGGATGACATGTTCACCACACGTCCCCAGCCGTTGTCGATCATGGCCGGCAGGAACGCGCGGGTGACGAGGTAGGTGCCGGTGGCGTTGACCGCCATCACCTTGTTCCACAGTTCCAGGGTGGTCTCGAGGAACGGCACCGGCGACGTGATGCCGGCGATGTTCGCGAGCGCACCCACGGCGGGGAGGTTGCCGCCGGCGACTTCGGCGGCTACGGCGTCGTGTGCCCGCTGGACCGAGTTCTCGTCGGCGACGTCGATGTCGTGACCGAATGCCGGGACACCGAACTCGTTCCCGATCTCGGCGGCGACCTTCGCGGACTTTTCCCCGTCGAGGTCGAGAACGACGATCGCCCAGCCCTCTTCGGCGTAGCGGCGGGCGGTGGTGAGACCGATCCCGCGCTCGGAGGTGGCGCCGGTGACGACGGCGGTGCGCTGGATGGACGACATGATCGCTCCTCTTGTTGCTGGAATCGCGCGTGCCGTCCGGTGCGGTGGAGAGCAGGGGAGGCGGTCGACGACGCGGTAGGTGACTGCCACCACAGTAAGCCGATCGACTGTTAACAGTCAACCGTCGGCGGGTAACGGTTGACATATTGACGTGTCTCGGATCACACTGGTGAAACCGCACTGTTGACAGTCAACAAATCAGCGGCAATCGTTGGAACCAGCAGCTCGAAGAGGAGTCCCCATGAGTACCGAAACACTCAGGATGCGAGGTCCTGTCCATGGCACGAAGGACGCCAAGCGCGTAGCAATCGGCTCCTCGGTGGGTGCCGTCATCGAGACGTACGACTTCATCGGTTTCGGCACGGCCGCCGCGCTGTACTTCGGTACCGCCTTCTTCCCGGGCGCCGACCCGGTCACCGGAACACTCGCCGCGTTCGCGACGCTGGGTGTCGGCTTTGCTGCGCGCCCGCTCGGCGGGGTGCTCGGTGGACATCTCGGGGACAAGCTGGGCCGCAAGCCCGTGCTGGTGGCATCACTGATCGCGATGGGTCTCGCGACCTTCGCGATCGGCCTGCTGCCCACCTATTCGCAGGTCGGGCTCATCGCGCCGGTGCTGCTGGTTCTCGTCCGCGTCGTCCAGGGCCTCGCCTTCGGCGCCGAATGGGGCGGCGCGATCCTGATGAGCTACGAGCACGCCCCCTGGAAGTCCAAGGGCAAATTCACCGGCATCGTGCAGGCCGGCTTCCCCGTCGGGTTGCTGCTGGCGAACCTGGTGTTCCTGTTCAGCGTGCACCTCGGCGGCGACTGGGCCTGGCGGGTACCGTTTCTCGCCAGCATCGTCCTGGTGATGGTCGGTCTGGTCATCAGGTCGAAGGTGCCCGAGTCCCCGGTCTTCGAGGACGTCAAGAACGAGGGTGACATCGTCAAGTCCCCGGTGCTCGAATCCATCAAGTACGACTGGCGAAACATTCTGCGCGGCATCGCTCTGCGAGTAGCCGAGACAGCCGGGTACGCGGTGTCGATCACCTACATGATCTCCTACCTGCACAACCAGGGTCTCGCCGGGAAGTCCGAAACCCTTGTCGCCCTGTGCATCGCGTCCGCGATCGGCATCTTCGCCACAGTCGCCTGGGCACGACTCACCGACCGCATCGGACGACGCCCCGTCTACATCGCGTCCTGCGCCTTCGCGGCACTGTTCGGAATCCCGATGTTCCTTCTGGTCAACACCGGCCTGTTCATCCTGGTCATCGCCACCATCGTGATCGCCTACGCGGTCTGCCAGAACTCGATGGCGGGAGCGCAGGGGGCGTGGTTCCCCGAACTGTTCGACGCCTCGCGCCGAGCCTCGGGAGCGTCCCTCGCCTACCAGATCTCGGCGATGGTCTCCGGCTTCACGCCCTTCGTCACCACGCTGCTGTTCGTCTCCTTCGGCTGGTGGGGTCCGGCGCTGCTGTTCAGCACGTACGCCCTGATCGGACTGTGGGCGGCGTTGATCACCAGGGAGACCTGGGGACCCACCGAACGGCGCCTCGCCGCCGAGGCTGCGGCGCGCACCGATTCCAAAAGCACCGACGCGCCGACGTCGACCACGCACACGATCCGCAAGGAAAAGGAACTCCTGTGACCATCACAACCGCCACCACCGCGGCCGAAGCCACGGCCAGTGACGTGTCGCGCATCGCGACCGTCGAACAGTTCGCCTACCGCATGCGGCACAACGTCATCGACATGGGTGAGGAACAGGGTCAGGGATACGTCGGGCAAGCGCTCGGGGCCGCCGACATCTTCGCCACCGTCTACGCCGACCAACTGCGCTACCGCGCCGACGATCCCACGTGGGAAGGACGAGACCGGTTCCTGCTGTCCACCGGCCACTACGCCATCGGCCTCTACGCCGCACTCGCCGAGGCCGGAATCATCGACCGCAGCGAACTGGAAACCTACGGCTCCGACGACTCACGCCTCCCGATGTCGGCAATGTCCACGTACACCCCCGGCATGGAAATCTCCGGCGGCTCCCTCGGCCACGGCCTGACCATCGCGGTCGGGATGGCCCTCGGGCTGCGTCACCAGCACTCCACCGCCCGCGTCTTCAACTTCCTGTCCGACGGCGAACTCGACGAGGGTTCGACGTGGGAGGCGGCGATGGGCGCCCATCACCACCGGCTCGGCAATCTCACCGCGATGGTCGACATCAACGCCCTCCAAGCCGACGGTGCGACCTCGACGGTGCTGAGCACCGAACCCGTGCACGACAAATGGGCGGCCTGCGGGTGGCACGTCGAACGCGTCGACGGCAACGACGTCACCGCACTGGTGCGCGCGTTCGACAACGCCGCCGCCGAATCCGACGGCAGACCGTCGATCATTCTCTGCGACACCCGCGTCGGGAAGGGTGTGCCCCTGCTCGAGTCCCGGGAGAAGGCGCACTTCATGCGCATCGACGAACACGAGTGGCAGATCTGCCGCGACCAACTCACCGCCGGCTTCGACCACAAGGACGCCTGACATGACTACCGCCAGTAAGCCGAAGCTCAAGACTTCGGCCATGATCGCCTCGTTCGTCGACGACGGCCAGAAGACCACGTCCGCGCCGTTCGGGCACGCCCTGGTGAAGGCTGCCCGGGAGAACGACAAGATCGTCGGCCTGTCCGCCGACCTCGCCAAGTACACCGACATGCACATCTTCGCGCAGGAGTTCCCCGACCGGTTCTTCCAGATGGGGATGGCCGAGCAGCTCCTGCTCGGAGCCGCCGCCGGAATGGCCGAGACCGGCCTGGTGCCGTTCGCATCCACGTATTCGGTGTTCGCTGCGCGCCGCGCCTACGACTTCCTGTGCCTCGACATCGCCGAACCGAACCTCAACGTCAACATCATCGGTGGCCTCCCCGGACTGACCACCGGCTACGGGCCCAGCCATCAGGCCACCGAGGACATCGCCATCTTCCGGGGCATCCCCAACCTCACCATCGTCGACCCGTGCGACTCGATCGACATCGAACAGGCCGTCCCGCAGCTCGCCGCCTCCGACGGTCCCACCTACCTGCGGCTGCTGCGGGGGAAGGTCGCGACCGTGCTCGACGAGTACGACTACACGTTCGAACTCGGCAAGGCCAAGGTGCTCCGCGGCGGCAACGACGTCGTGTTCGTCACCAGTGGGCTGATGACGATGCGCGCGCTGCAGGCCGCCGACCGACTCGCCGCGCACAACGTCGACGTGGCGGTCGTGCACACGCCGACGATCAAACCGTTCGACGCCGAGACCGTCCTCGCGGAGGTGAACACCGACCGCCTGGTGGTCACCCTGGAGAACCACACCGTGATCGGTGGTCTGTTCGAGACGGTGGCCGCCGCGGTCGTCACGGCCGGACTCGGCAAGCGCGTCGTGCCGATCGCACTGCCGGATCAGTTCCTCGACGCCGGTGCCCTGCCCACGCTGCACGAGCGGTACGGCCTGAGCACGGACCGGATCGTCGCCAAGGTTCTCCGCGAACTGGCATGACCAGCGCGTACGGCCCACGCCGCAGGCCGGGCGGCGCGGGCCGTACGATGGCTGTCAACAGGTTGCTGTCAACAGACCGCTGTCGACAGTTGATCGCTGACCCCACGGAGGCACCCATGGCCGGACAACCCGCCGCACTGCTCGGGCTGGAGAAGACCAGCCTCCGGCAGCAAGCCGTCGCCGCCCTGCGGGTCGCGATCACCAGCGGGGAACTCGCGCCGAGCAGCCCGCTCGTGGAGACCGAACTGTCCGAGATGCTGCAGATCAGCCGCGGCACGCTCCGCGAGGCGATGCGGCAACTCCAGCAGGAGGGATTGATCTCCGCAGGTGCGCGGGGCCGGCTGTACGTCCGGCACCTCGATTCCAAGGAGATCCGAGACATCTTCGCCGTCCGCGCCGCACTCGAGGCACTTGCCGTCCGGGAACTCGCCGACCTGGCCGACCGCACCACCGTCATCGCGGAACTGCGCGCCGCCCTCGACGTCATGGACACCGCCGTCCTCGAAGCCCGCATCGAGGCCGACCTGAACTTTCACCGCACCATGTGCTCTCTCACCGGCAACGACACACTCCTGCACTCGTGGATCTCCCTCGAAGGATCCATCCGGATGTCGATCATGTTCGCCGGGCTGGACCGCGCCGTCGGCAACATGGACGTCGGTCGCCACAGCGCCATCGTCGACGCCATCGAGACCGGCGACGCCGCCGAAGCTGCCAAAGCGATTCAGACACACATGGACTGGGCCTCAGCGAATCTGGTGTCCTGACCCCAGGTGAGTGGGAAAGAGTGCGGGCACACGCTTTGCCGCTCACGTACCCGGGACAGGCCGCGGGGTCACCCGCCGACGACGCAGGCGGCCTCGGTGGCGTCGAGCGTGATCCACGACCTTCGGCGGGCGTCGATCGGTGTGCCGGCGAGGATGCGGGCACGGCGGTGTTCGGGTTCGAGCAGCACTGTCGCGAGGGTGGCCCAGCGCTGACCGAAGACCGCATCCGGGGCGGGGACGCAGCACAGCTGGGGCTGCCCCGGATCGGAGTACAGGTACTCGACGAGGTGATCGGCCACGGTCGGCTCGGCGTACCGCTGCTGCCGGGAGGCGATCAGACCGTAGCGGTCCTGCGAGTCCGGCTCGTACAGACCGGTCTTCTCGCGGGCGGCGTTGGCCGGGTCGAGGAAGTGATTGGTGTGGGTGAGGAATCCGTCGCTCGGGCGGAGCGTCGCGACGCCGACGGGGCTGACCTCGGCACACGCGACGGTGCCGGGGTCGATCAGGGTCAGTGCGCCCGACGTCGCGATCGGTGCCGAGCGCAGCAACTCGAGGGCTTCGTCGACGGTTCCGGCTTCACCGAGGACGGCCGCCGACAGGACGTGCACGGGCACGCCGGCTGGTGCGTCGTCGCGGTGGCCGAGGATGTTGAAGAACACGCCGAGACCCGCGCTGTTCATCCCGATCTTGCCGAGGATGCCGTGCTCGGTCAGCCCCACGTAACTGTGGCGGGGGCCGCGCACCTGATGGGTGTGCCAGTACGGGTCCAGTTCCTCGTGCCAGTCCCAGGTTTGGATGCCGAACGGCGCCGACGGACGATCCGCGGGTGCGTAGGCGATGGTGGAGCACTCGCCGGGGCGGGCCGCGGTCGCCTGCGACAGGATCTCCGTCCGGCCGTTCAGCGCGATCACGTGCCAGGGCTCGAGCCCCGCGCCGGCAGCGATGCCCTCGATCTCCTCGAGGTACCGGGGTCCCCACGCCGCAAGGACATCCGCGAGGCGGTGCGCGCTGTCGCGGGTCCGGGGCTCGCTCACGCCGACCGTGTCGAACAGGCGCAGATACAGTTCCACGGACGCGGGTAGGTCGGTGCGCAGCTGCGTGCCGCGGGCGATGCCGCGTTCGCGGGGCCGGGTGTCGTCCACGCTGACGTGGGAGTGGACAGTACTGGTCTCGGTCATCGTCGTCCTCGTTGTGGTTCCGGTGTGAATAGTGCTGTGTACGCGCCGATCACAGTCGATCAGCGGGTTCGGTACGAGCGCATCAGCACGACGTACAGTGCTGCGGAGACGATCAACCCGACCGGCAGCGACAGGTCCACGCCACCGACCGCGTTCGCGATCGGCCCGGTGTAGACGGGCGCGGCGACGCAGAGCGCGGCCGCGGCGATGCCGGTGAAGACGGCGGCCGTTCCCGCCCAGTTGATCCCACCGCTGTACCAGTAGGGGCTGCTGCTGGTTTCGTTGCCGAGCTCGATTCCGTCGTAGCGGTTGCGGCGCCACAGGACGTCGGCCACGTACACGGCCATGACGGGACCCATCACGGTCACGACGAGCTGCATCATGTTGCTGACGGTGTCGAGAAAGTTGGAGACGAGCAGGGCGTACAGCGTCATGGCCACACCCATCGAGCCGTCGAGCAGGACGCTGCGCGAGCGGCGCAGGCGCAGGCCCACCGACTGCAGGGCGAGCCCGGAGCTGTAGGCGGTCATCGCGTTGTTGGCGATCGTGCCGACGATGACGGCGAGCAGGAAGATCGGTGTGAACCACGCCGGGAGAATGGTCTCGAGTGCGATCTGCGGGTCGGCCATGTCGAGTCCGGTACCGGCGAGTGCACCGAGCGCGGTGAACAGCACGCTGGGGACGAACGCGCCGAGCGCCGTCCACACGGCGACCGAGACCGGCGAGGTGGTCGCAGGCAGGTAGCGGGCGAAGTCCGCGCTGTTGGTGTAGGACAGCGGGGCCGACGCCACGATCGACACGCCCGCGGCCACCGTCGCCCACAGGCCGATTCCGTGGAGTGCCTCCGCCGGCTGGTAACCCCAGTCGGCGTTACCGAGGACGTACCCGGCCATCACCACGAAGATCAACGTCAGCACCAGGGCCAGCGGCTGGTAGAGCCGCACGATCGTGGCATGCCCGTACACGCCGATGGCCAGCGTGACGGCGGCGATCGCCAGGATGATGACGACCTTGACGGGGGTGGTCGCCTCGATCCCGAACCGTTCGACGAGCCTGAACGCCGTGTACGACGCGGCCGCCCAGTTCAGAGCCAGGTAGCAGACGCTGATGAACCAGCTGGTCACGAGGATGTTCACGCGGTTGCCGCGGATGCCGAAGATCGCCCGCGTGATCACCTCGCTGGGCGTGCCCGACGCCGGTCCGCTGGCGGCGACGATCCCGGTGAGGATCGAGAACAGGTTGCCGGCCACGATCACCGCCAGCGCCTGCCAGAAGGACAGGCCCATCAGGGTCAGTGCGCCGCCGACGACCAGGGCCAGGTAGCTCACGTTGGGCGCCGCCCACACCGCGAACAGGTCCCGGGCGCGCCCGTGCCGTTCGCTGTCGGGGATGAAGTCGATGCCGTGTGTCTCCACCCGCCCGGCGCGGTCGGCCGGCGGTGTTTCGCCGGGCGTCGCCACACGCGGGTCTGCTTTTGTCGATGCCATGGGGTCCTCCGGATAGATGAGCACGGATGTGCGGCTGTGGGCGCAATCGCCGATCTGGCGTGACCCCGGTCACCGTACGGAACCAAATCGATTTGGGCAAGAGCGTCGGGAGGCAATTTGTAAATCGATTTGGTGCAGGTCGGGCTGTTGGTAGCCTGAGTGCGTGACGGAGAAGCGATCGAGGCCCACCATCGCCGACGTGGCACGGCACGCGGGGGTGTCGACCACAACGGTGTCGCACACGTTCAGCGGCAAAGGCGTCGTCGCCACCGCGACGCGTGAGCGTGTCCGCTCGGCCGCCAAGTCCCTCGGCTACCGACCGGACGTGGTGGCGAGGAGCCTGCGGAGCAACCGTCTCGGCGTGATCGCCCTCGTGCTTCGGCCACTGGAGACACTGGATTCGTCTCTCCCCGAGGGCGTCGACTACTTCCTGCGGTTCGCGGGTTCGGCGGCTCTCGCCGCGATGGATTTCGGGTATGGGCTCATGCTGGTGTCCGATCCGACGCGCGACGAGTCGCCCGCCGCCGCCCTCGCCTGCGACGGGTTCCTGATCACGGAACCCGTCACGAACGACCCCCTCATCGAGATGCTCCTCGGGGAGGGCGTGCCGTTTCTGTCCGTCGGGAAGGACCCGGCGAGAGCCGAGTACGACGCCTGGCTCGACACCGACACCGAACTCATGACGGACCGAGTGCTGCGGCACCTCGAGGACGCGGGGGCGACGCGAGTGGCTCTGGTTGCCGGAACCGATCCCAATTCGTGGAACCTGGGCGCCGAGGCCGCCTACCGCACGTGGGCGGCGAATCGCGGTCAGGACGCTCTGGTCGCCATCCGGCCCGAGACCACCGGCGAGGCAGGCGGACGCGAAGCCGCGGACGAACTGTTCGACCGGAACGATCCACCGGACGCGGTCTACTGCCTCACCGGCAGGCACGCGGCGGGGGTGCTCGCGCGGGTCAGGGAACGAGGACTCGACGTCCCCGGCCACGTGCAGATCGTCGGCGGCTCCGACTCGGAGCACACGCGATCCGCCGTCCCCCCCATCACCTCGGTGGACCTGCAGCCCGAACACCTTGCCCGCGTAGCCGTCACACTGCTGGTCAACCGCCTCGACAACCTGGACCGGCCGGTCCCACCGGGGCACCTCCACGGACGCCTCGTCGTGCGGGGCTCCACCCGGTAGTCCCCGATGACGGCGTGCGTGTCCTCGCTGTGCTGGTCAGTGGCCCGCTCCGCTGGAGGGTTAGCGATATCCTCGGGAGGACGCCCTCGAGAGGTGAGTCCACGGTTATATTTGCGCTGGTCGTGCCGTCGGGGACCAGCCCGCAGCACCACGAGCCGACGGAGTGAGTAGACCGTCCGATGGGTGAAGGTGATCCGCTCGACACTCAGCGGTACCCGCCGTCCCCGGCCGCCGAACTTGGTGCATCCGGGTTCGACGATGTGCAGGAGATCGGCCGGGGCGGTTTCGGTGTGGTCTACCGCTGCACCCAGGCGGATCTGGATCGCACGGTGGCGGTGAAGGTGCTCACCGTCGAACTCGACGAGGAGAACCGGGCCCGCTTCTTCCGGGAGCAGCGGGCGATGGGCCGGCTGACCGGGCACCCGAACATCGTCAACATTCTGCAGGTCGGTGCCACCGACAGCGGACTCCCATACATCGTGATGCCGTACCACTCGCAGGATTCCCTCGACGTGCGGATCAGCCGCCGCGGTCCGCTGCTGTTGGGCGAGGCGTTGAGGCTCGGGATGAAGATCGCAGGCGCCCTGGAGTCGGCGCACCGTCTGGGTGTCCTGCATCGGGACGTCAAACCCGCGAACATCCTGCTCACCGATTACGGCGAGCCGGAGTTGGCCGATTTCGGTATCGCGCACATCAGCGGCGGCTTCGAGACGGCCACCGGTGCCGTGACCGGGTCGCCGGCGTATACCGCGCCGGAGGTGCTCGCAGGGGACCCACCGGCTCCGGCGGCCGACGTCTACGGACTCGGCGCCACCCTGTTCAGCGCCCTCACCGGGCATGCCGCGTTCGAACGTCGCAGCGGTGAGCAGGTCGTCGCCCAATTCCTACGGATCACCACGCAGAAGATGCCGGATCTGCGTGAGCACGGGATTCCCGACGACGTGTCCGCGGTGATCGCCCGGGCGATGTCCCGCGAGCCCGGTCAGCGCCCGGCCACTGCCGCCGACTTCGGGCAGGAACTGCGAACCCTGCAACGCGCCCACGGCTTCCCGGTCGACGAGATGCCCCTACGAGCCGAACCCGGCACACAGGGCAACGACCGAAGGAGCCCGGACGTACGACCGGGGCGCACAGGTACCTCCAGTCCGGGCGCGACGGGGAATCTTCCGCTGGAACTAACCAGTTTCGTCGGCCGCCGGCACGAGCTCACCGAGGCGAAGAACCTGCTGGCCGGATCCCGGCTGGTGACGTTGACCGGGATCGGGGGTGTCGGCAAGACCCGGCTGGCGATGCGGATCGCGTCGGCTGTGCAGCGCGAGTATGCGGACGGGGTACGACTCGTCGAGTTGGGCGAACTGCGAGACGAGTCGTCGCTGATCGACGCCGTCGCGGGCGCACTGGGATTGCGGGACCACTCGGCGAGGCCGCTGCGGGAGGTGCTGATCGAGTTCCTTGCACCGCGACAGGTGTTGTTGATCTTCGACAATTGCGAGCACCTGGTGGACGCGGTCGCCGAACTCGCCGGCCCCCTGTTGTACACCTGTCCGCGGTTGCGGATTCTGGCCACCAGCCGCGAACCCTTGGGCCTCGGTGGGGAGGTGGTGCTGCGGGTCCCCCCGCTGGCCGTCCCGGATCCCGAGCGCAAGCCCTCGCTGCGCGGGTTGCCCAAATACGATGCGGTGTCGTTGTTCGTCGAGCGTGGCGCTGCCGCGGTTCCGGGGTTCGCGCTCACCGAGGAGAACGCGGCGGCCGTGGCGGGAATCTGTCACCGGCTCGACGGGTTGCCGCTGCCGATCGAGTTGGCCGCGGCGCGATTGCGGGCGATGTCGCCCGAGCAGATCCTCGAGCGACTGACCGACCGCTACGCCCTGCTGACCCGCGGCAGCCGGGGTGCGCCGACTCGGCAGCAGACCCTGCGGTTGTGCATCGACTGGAGCTTCGAGTTGTGCACCGCCGGTGAGCAACTGGTGTGGGGACGGGTGGCGGTGTTCGCGGGAAGCTTCGAACTCGATGCCGCGGAGCGGGTGTGCGGCGAGGGCCTTGGCCCGGGCGAGTTGCTCGACACGCTGACGTCGTTGGTGGAGAAGTCGATCCTGATCCGGGAGGAGTACGGGTCGGTAGTGCGGTTCCGGATTCTCGAGACCCTCCGCGAGTACGGCTACGAGAAACTCGAGCAGACCGGTGAGGCTGTGGCGTTGCGTCGACGGCACCGGGACTGGTACGAGGCGTTGGCGCTCGATGCGGAGGCCGAGTGGATCAGCGCCCGCCAACTCGACTGGATCGCCCGGCTGAAGCGGGAACAGCCGAACCTCCGGGAGGCCCTCGAATTCGGCATCGACGACGACCCCGCCGCCGGCCTGCGCACCGCCGCCGCACTCCGCTGGTTCTGGACATCCCAAGGCCTCTACAACGAGGGCCGGCGCTGGCTGGACCACCTGTTGGCTCGTTACCCCGTCGAACCGACCGTCGACCGGATCAAGGCGCTCTACTGCGCCAGCGTGATGGCCGACGTACAAGGGGATCTCGAGTCCGGGGCCGCGCTCGTGGCGGAGGCGCGGACCCTCACCGCGGGTACGAGCGATCCGTTGATGCGCGCTCTCGTCGCCGACGCCGACGGCACGCTGGCGCTCTACAACGGTGATCTCGAACGGGCCCGCTCTCGCCTCGACACCGCGCTCGCGGAGTTCCGCGAACGTGGGGAACGCACACTCGAAACCAGCGCCCTGTACCTGTTGGGGACGACCTATGGACTGTCCGGCTCGACGGAGCAGGCTGTCGAAAGCCTCGAGCGTGTTCTCGCAATCACGGAAATGCACGGCGAGAAGGTGTATCGATCGCATTCGCTGTGGGCCCTGGGAATTGCGGTGTGGCAGCAGGGTGACGCCGATCGGGCGATCCGGCTTCTCGACCAATCGCTGGAGCTGACCCGGCAAGTGCACAGCCCCCGCTTCGCCGCTGCCTGCCTCGAGGCGCTGGCCTGGATCACGTGCGAGCGGCGCGACGCCGCCCGGGCCGCAGTGCTGATGGGAGCCGCGGAGGGATTGGCGCGATCGGTGGGCAGTGCTGTGGTCATACATTCCAATCTTCTCGTATACCAACAGAACTGCGACCAGGAAGCGCGGAAGCGGCTCGGAGGCGCAGTATTCGAGGAGGCCCACCGCAAGGGCCGAAGCCTGAACTTCGATGCGGCAATCGCCTACGCCCTCCACGAGCAACAGTCCGGCACCTCCACACCCGCCACCAACGCGTCGACGCGACTGACCAAGCGGGAACGCCAAGTCG
The DNA here is from genome assembly GCF_011603105.1 of Rhodococcus sp. A14. Taxonomy (NCBI): domain Bacteria; kingdom Bacillati; phylum Actinomycetota; class Actinomycetes; order Mycobacteriales; family Nocardiaceae; genus Rhodococcus; species Rhodococcus sp. A14. Next base: position 39,888 of record NZ_JAAOQS010000068.1, read on the forward strand.
CCGACCTCATCGCCGAAGGTCTCACCAACCAGGCCATCGCCGACCGCCTGGTGATCTCACCCCGCACCGCGCAGGGGCACGTGGAGCACATTCTGGCCAAACTCGGCTTCACCTCCCGGACGCAGGTCGCGGCCTGGGTCGTGGAGCAGGCGCACGACTAGGTAGTAGGTAGGGTTCGACTGTCGCGGTTTCTCAGACGCGGTGCTGCGATGGCTGCGGCGATGAGGCAGGCGATGGCACCGAGGAGTAGTCCTGCGCGGCCGCCCCATTGCTGACATACCCATCCGACGATGGGCCCGCCTACGGCTGTGGATCCGATGAACGCCATGCCGAACAGGGCCATCACTCGTCCGCGTGTGGTCGCCGCGGCGGCGAGTTGCAGCGTGCTGTTGGTTGTGGAGGTGAAGGCGACGCTGCATGCTCCCACACAGGCCATGACTACGAGCATGACCCACAGATTAGGGGCGAGGGCGGCGACGAGGAGGAGGGCTCCGAAGGCGGTTGCTGTGAGAACGAGCGGGCGGGTTCCGGTGCGGCCCGAGGCTGCGACTGCGAGTCCGCTCACCACGGATCCTGCGCCCATCGCCGCGGTGATGAAGCCGTATGCGCCCGGTCCGGCGTCGAGGGTCTGGTCGGCGATCACGGGCAGGACCACCGGGAACTCGAGGGCGAAACAGCCGATCATGGCCATCATGGTCAACGGTACGGCCAGCTGAGGGGAGCGTCGGACGTACGTGAGTCCTTCGCGGAGCTGACCGCGGGCCCGGGCCGTGGGTGGTGACGGCTTCAGCTGTCCGACGTCGAGGGCGAGTAGGGAGGCGACGACCGCCACGAAACTCGCAGCGTTGAGGAGGAAGCACAGACCGACACCGCCGGCGGCGATGACGAGTCCGGCGGCGGCGGGCCCGATCATCCGGGCGGTGGAATTGAGCACCGATTGCAGGCTGACGGCGTTGCGAAGGTGATCGGCCTCGACCATCTCGAGCAGAAACGACTGGCGTGTCGGGTTTTCAAAGCACTGGTTCAGGCCGAGGACGAGCGCGAGAACGTAGACGTGCCAGAGCTGGACTGCTCCGGTGACGGTGAGGACACCCAGGATCAGTGCCTGCACACCCATCAGTGTGTGCAGGGCAATCATCAGGCGCCGCTTGTCGAGTCGATCGGCAACGACTCCTCCATACGGAGCGACGAGGAGCATGGGCACGGTCTGCAACGCCATCACCACACCGATCGCGGTGGCGGAGTCGGAGAGCTCGAGGACGAGCCACGATTGGGCGATGGTTTGCATCCACTTGCCGGCTTGGGAAATTGCCTGACCGGTGATGTAACGGCGGAAGTTGGTGCTGGCGAGGGAAGCGAAGGTTTGCCCGCGGAGGCCGGAGAGAATGGTCATCGGCCCACCCCGGGGCGGGGTTCTGGTTGGTCGTTGCTCGTGGTGATCACCTCTGCTGGGGAAGTAGCGTGGAAATGCGTGCCGTCCGCCGGATTTCGGGGGACATCGGCAGCGGACGGCACGCACGTGGGGGCACGACCTAGATCAGCTCGATCACCGTGCCGAGATCGTGAAGGTTCTCGTCCGACGAATACTCCTCCGCCTCGAGACCGACGCGTGCAATGCGGGATATCGCCATTCCCTCGGCCAGCGCGAAGGCAACCGGGGCAGCTGCAGTGGCAGAGACGAGGGCAACACAAGAATCGAACACACGGCGCGCGATACCGATTGTGCTGTCGGATCGTTGCAGAATATCCATTGTTTCCTCCCAGTCCCTATGCGGTCAGGCTGGGATACAGCCGTCGCGCCGTGCCCGCGAAGATTTCCCGGCGTTCGGGCTCGGGCACGTCGGCCAGCACCTCCTGGGCGAGGGCGACGAGTTCGGGCAGCGACTGTTCCGCGGCGGGCAGGTTGGAGCCCCACGCGATCCGGTTCGCTCCGAACGCTGCGAGCACCGGGTCGAGGAAACCGGAGGCCTTTGCGCCTACGTCGTGGAGGCGTTCGAGGTTGCGGTGGGTCAGCTTGAGGTGCAGGCCGGGATGGATGGCCAGCTTTGCCACCTGTTCGCCGGCGTCGGTGGGCGAGGCCGCGATGTCGGGGTAACCCATGTGGTCGAGCAACACGCGGACCGAGGGGAACCTGCGCAGCAGTTGGTGCACTTGCTCTGTCGCAGGCCCGAGCCGCATCTGCAGGCACACGGTGACGCCGAGCTCGGTGGCCTTGTCCCAGAAGGGATACGTCTCCGGCGCGGCGAACCACTCGCCCTGGGTGGGTACCGTGCTGCCGCTGGTGAACAACCGCACCCCGGCGAGGCCACCGTTGCCGGCCACCGCCGCGAGGTTGTCGGCCGCGTCGGGCCGCAACGGGTCCACCGTGCCGACCGCGATGAACCGGTCCGGTCGCTGCGCCCGGCTGTCGAGTACATAGGAGTTGTCGTAGCCGTAGGCGGTCGTGGCCTGCACCAGCACGGCCTGACCGATCCCGGCTTCGTCCATGCGCTCGATCATGCCGTCTGCGGTGACCGGCCGGGTGGTAGCCCAGCCGGACTGGGTCCCGCCGATCGGGCCCCGGGGGTAGCGGGTCACGTCGTCGGTGATGATGTGGCAGTGGGTGTCGACGATGTCCATGGTCTGGACCTTTCTCGGTTGGTGGGCCGGCTCAGGCGTCCGGGTAGTCGCCCTTGGCGAACAGAAGGGCGGGATCGGCGGAGAAGTCCGGATCGAGCAGGCCCTGGTCCCGCGAGAACTTCACGAGCGCTCGCACGCTCGCGTCGTTGGCGTTCAGGCCGTAGGGGATCGGGTCGGTCCGGATCTGGTTGGCCTGCTTGCCCAGCCGCGGCAGCGCGGACCACTGCGGATCGGCCTCGGTCTGACGACGTTTGCTCTCGGCGAACGCGGCGTAGAGCGCGGTGGGTAACCCGGGATCGCTGTCGACGAGGTCGCGGCGGAGTGCGATCACCGAGTGCAGCGGGTAGATCCCGGTGCGCAGGTACCAGTCAGTGGCGAGCACCTCGTGGTCGGGGAACAGCGGGTACGGCCCGTCGTCGCCCGCGGGTTGCTCGGCCGTCGCGGACCATCCCGCCCGCGGCGCCCCGGCCCGTCCGGTGCCGGCGTTGCCGCTGAACGCGGCGTCGATCTCGTCGGCACGCAGCAACTCGCCGAGTGATCGGCCGTCGGTGACGCGCTCGACGTTCGCCGGGGCGCGGCCTTCGATGTGGTCGTCGTCGTCCACGACCCACGTGACCGTGTCGATGTCGAGGTCGTATTCGTCGCGCAGGATGCCGCGCATCCACACCCCGGTGGTCACCGTGTAGGCGCGGACACCGATCCGCTTGCCCTTCAGGTCGGCGGGGAAGCGAATCCCGGATGCCGAACCACACTGCACGTCGGCGTGGTGGAAGCGTCGGTTGAGGAAGACGGGGATCCCGGTGAGCGGAACCCCGGCCTGCAGCGCCATCAGGTAGGAGGTCGGCGCGAGTTCGCACACGTCGAATTCGAGGTCGCGGATCATCCGCCGGTAGGCGCCGATGATCGGGCTGACCTCGACGGGTTCGACTGTGTAGCCGTCCACTGCGACGTCGCCACCCAGCAACGCCTGCGCGTGCGGGTAGTCCCCGAGTGCGACCGAAAGCGTATTCATGTTCAGCCTTTCGTGTTCAGAAGGAGCGAGTAGTTCAGCCGCCGAGCCGCGACGCGGTGACGCCGAGCGCGGCGCAGGTGCGGTCGACGAGTTCGTCGAACTCGACCCGGCGCGGCAGCAGCCCCTGCTCGTAGGCGTAGCGGGAAGCGTCGGTGACGGGCCCGCGCAGACCGTCGAACCCGACGGGGCTCAGGTCCACCGGACCCGCCGTGGGGCCGTCGGCCGCAGTGGCCGCGGCCAATGCGTCGTACACCGCGAGCACGGCCTTCGGGTCCTCGTTCGCCGCCGCCGCGCTGAACCCGACCACGTGGTTGATGGGAGCGAATCCCTTGCGCGCGGCCCATTCGGCCGCGACCGCGAGCGCGTGGGGAATGGCGGTGCGGATCCGGTCGTCGGAGGGCAGTTCGTTACCCATGATCCCGTAGTCGAGCCGGCCTTCGAGGAAGTCGGCCTGCAATGTGGCGCCTTCGGATGCGCGCGTGATCCATGCCGGATCGGTGGCGCCGTTGACGTGTCCGCCTTCGTATGTCTGCCAGTTGATTTCGGTCAGATCGATGCCGTACTGCTCGCTGAGGAATCCGCGCAGCCATACCCCGGTGGTCTGGCTCCACGAGCGCACGCCGATGCTCTTGCCGCGCACGTCGTCGACGCTCAGTTCGCCCATGGTCACCAGGGTTTGGTGCTGGTAGCGGCCGAGCATGGTGACCGGCAGCAGCGCCACCGGCTTGTCGTGGGCGGCGGCCTGCAGCAGTGTCACCACGGCCAGCTCGCAGACGTCCGCCGCTGCGTCGTTCACGAAACCGCGTGACGCCTTGTGCACGGGCCGCACGTCGACACGTTCGGGTGTGGCACCGGCGGCTGCGGCCCCCTCGACGGCCGCGGCAGCGAGGTCGTCCCGGCCCAGTACGATCTTCATTTCCGGCTCCTCTTGTCGTTGGTGGTCAACACTGTCCGCGGTCACACGTCGTCGCCGTATTGGATGCGCCGATAGGGCACGCTGAGCACGTCGCGGGTGATGCGGACGTCGATGACGGTCGGCCGCGGGTTGCGGACGTATTCGGCCAGCGCGGCGCGCAATTCGTCGGTTGTGCGGACTGTCGCGCCGCCGCCGCCGAGGGCCTGGCCCACCGTGCCCAATTCGGGGGTGGGGATTACGGCGAGCTCGGGATCGAGGCCCTTGGCCTTCGCCTTGTGGTACTCGGCGCCGAGGGCTTGGTCGTTCATGACGACGACGAGCACCGGTAGCCAGTAGCGGCAGGCGGTCTCGAACTCCGGCAGGTGCATCAGGAAACTCGCGTCGCCTTCGACCACGAACGTCGGCTTGCCGCCGTTGGCGACGACGGTGCCGATGGTCAGCAGCGGGGCCTGACCGATGGCGCCGAACATGCCGTAGTTCGAGGTGATCTCGCGGGAGCGCTGGAAGAGCATCGTGCCGAAGTCGGTCTGGTGTCCGCTGCCGAGCACCAGCCCGATCTCGCCGGGAAGTTCGGTGTCGAGCACCGAGATCGCCTCGCGCGGGTCGAGCAGGCCAGGCTCACTGCGGAACTCGGCGGGGTCGATCAGCGGGGCCGTGAGCCGGCTGTGCACCTCGGGTGTGTGGAAGCCTTCCACCTCGATACCGCGGACCCCCAGCGCGCCTGTCAGGGCGTCGAGGGCGGTGACCGCGTCGGCCTGCATGTAGCAGTCGGCGACCTGACCGTTGCCCATCACCAGGTGTGGCGCGGTGTCGATCTGGATGAACTTCGCTTCCGGGAACAGGTATCCGCTCTCGATGGTGTAGTGGTTGAGGCTCGCGCCCACCGACACCACACAGTCGGCCTCCTGCAGCAACTCCATTGCGAGCCTGCTGCCGAACAGGCCCGCGATCCCCACGTGGTACTCGGTTTCGGCGCTCAGCCAGTTCTTGGCCTGCAGCGTGGTGGCGAGTAGGGCGCCGGTGCGACGCTGGAGTGCGAGGACTTGCTCGCCCGCCTCCGCGTTGCGGGCGCCTCGTCCGGCGACGATCACGACTCGTTTGCTCGCCCCGATGATTTCGCACGCCTGCTGGATCTGGGTCGGGTGCGGCAGCAGCTTGGGGGTGTGGAGCAGCTCGGTGGACGGGACGTACGGCATGTCGTCCTCGAACTCCTGCAGCTGCACGTCGAAGGGTGCGCTGATCATCACCGGCCGGGATTGGGTGCGGGCCAGGTAGAAGGCGCGCTGCACCACTTCTGCGGCCGACTCGGCCTTGGTCACCTGGAGGAATTCGCACTCGATCGCGGCGGCGAACCGTTGCTGGTCGAGGTACTGGACGGCGCCGGTGTCACCCAAAGGCGTCTCCCCGCAGAACGCGACCAGCGGGATGCGTGCCCGGCTCGCCACGATCATCGACGTTGCCAGCTGCGCGGTACCGGGGCCGCTGGTCGTCGTCACGACGCCGGGCCGGCCGGATGCGCGGGCGTACCCGTGCGCCATGCTCAGTCCCGCACCCTCGTGGCGCACCTCGTACAGGCGCGTTCCGCGACTGGCCAGCGCGTTCATCCAGTGCATGTTGGCGTCGCCCATCATGCCGAACACATCCGTGGTGCCTTCGGCGGTGAATGCTGCTGCGAGCGCTTCGTAGACCTTCACCGCGCGATCTCCTTTTGCTTGTCGTGGTTGGCAACGCGGCTCGCCAGGCGCGGGAACACCTTCAGCGCATTGCCGCCGTAGATCGCCTGCCGGTCGTCGTCGCTGATGGAGTCGATGGAGTCCAGCAGCGCCTTGGTGTCGTCGAAGCGGTGCCCGGTTTCCGGGTCGACCCCGCGGACGGCGCCGATCATCTCGGAGGCGAAGAGCACGTTCTCGGCGGGGATGATGTCGGTAAGCAGTTCGAGTCCTCGTTTGTGGTAGACGCAGGTGTCGAAGAAAACGTTGTGCAGCAACGATTCCTGCAGGGGTGGCCGGCCCTGGTCCTGCATCATCCCGCGGTAGCGGCCCCAGTGATAGGGGACCGCGCCACCGCCGTGCGGCAGGATCAGCCGCAGCGTCGGGAAGTCGGTGAACAGGTCCGACTGGCACAGCTGCATGAAGGCCGCGGTGTCGCCGTTGAGGTAGTGCGCGCAGGTGCCCTGGATGGCGGGGTTGCGTGACATCGCGACGTGGACCATCGCGGGCACGTCCAGCTCCACCATCTTCTCGTAGAGCGGGTAGTAGATCCGGTCGGTCAGCGGCGGCGCCTGCCAGTACCCGTCGGACGGGTCCGGGTTGAGCAGGCAGCCGACGAATCCGAGTTCCTCGACGCAGCGCTCGAGTTCTTCGGACGACAGGCGGATGGAGGAGGCCAGAGCGTCACCGGGCGACTGCGGGAGCTGGCACACCGCGGCGAAACGGTCCGGGAACAGGCCGCACACCCGGGCGATGAGGTCGTTGCTGACCTGCGACCAGACCAGGCTGGTCTGCTCGTCGCCGTAGTGGTGGGCCATCTTTCCCGCGCCGGGGGAAAAGAGTGTGAGGTCGGTGCCGCGTTCGAGCTGGAGCTTGAGCTGGCCCTGTTCGATCGCGGCCTTGATCTCGTCGTCGCCGATGTGCAACTCGTCGGGGGAAACTCGCGCGCCCGAATCCTCGAACGCCTTGATCTGGCGCTCGCGCCACTGTCCGAGCGCGGGTGGCGCGGTGGTGAAGTGGCCGTGACAGTCGATGATCATGAAGGTTTTTCTCCAGGTGAGGTGTTCGGGGTCAGGAGCGACCGGTGAGTTTGCGGCCCAGTTCCAGGCCGGGATAGCTGCGTACCGGCGCGGACATGAGGAAGCGGTAGCCCTCGTCGAGCACCTGCTCGACGTTGCTCGGGGTCACGTGCGGGTGGCCGACCACGACTCCGTGTTCGTGACAGATCTTCACGATCCGGCTCCTGGCCTCGACCATCAACGGGTGGTCCAGCTGGCGGGGCACGCCCAGTTCCTGGCTGAGATCGCCCTCACCGATGAGGATGAGACCGATGCCGGGCACCTCGTCGAGGATCGCCGGAAGGTTCTCGATCCCGAGCTGATCCTCGATCTGGATCACGACGAGGATCTCGCCGTCCGGGGCGAGCGGCCACACGTCGGCCTTGGCGTAATACTCGTCGTTCGACAGACCCCAGTAACGGGCGGCGGCCGCCGGCGCGTCGCCCCGCACACCCGCCGGCTCGAACCGGTCCGCGCCGGGCAGCCGCGGGTAACGGCACGCCGCGACCGCGTTGCGCGCCTCCTCGACCCGGCTGATGTGCGGCCACACGATTCCGTACGCTCCGAGGTCGAGCGCCTGCTTCGCGTGCCACTGCCCCTGTTCGGCACCGTTGACGGGCACGCGGACGAGGGGCGTGGGCGACGGGGCGAGCGTACCGGCTTCGAAGATCCGTCGCCGGTTGAGCAGATACTGCAAGCTGTCCCGCAACGTCGTTGCATCCCAAGGCTTGTGCTCGGACTCGAACACCAGACCGTCGTAGTCGGACGTCGCGAAGTCGAGCGCCGCGGCCGGTTCAGGCGCCGCAAACGCCGCGAAGGCGTGCTGCCCCGATTCCAGGGCACCGATCACGCTATTGAGTCTTGCCACTTGCCACTCCGATCTGCTCGCTCTGTCGCTTGTGAATGGTCCTGTGCCACCAGGCGCGTACGCGTGCCCACAGGGTGGGCCGGCCGGGCGCCGTCGTGACCACTGTGTCGCCGGCGCACCGGCGTACCAGCTCGTCTGTGAACTCCTGGGTCATCCGGGAAACCACAGCCCCGGCGCCCGCCTCGATCAGCGACGCGAGCTTGCCCGCGAGGCTCACCTCACCGGCCACATGTACTCGGGCTCCGCCGGCCGCGTGGTCTTCGGTGATCCGGAAGGTGGCGTGCGCGGTGAACCGGGTCGCGCCCTGCCCGTCCCGTCCGCGGGCAGACAGTCGTCCCTCCCGCTCGGGTTCATCGAGGTCGAGCGACATCCGGGCACCGAACCGGACCCGGATCGCGCTGAACTTCACGACCAGCGTGCCGTCGAAGGAGCCGTCGTCGTGGAACTGGCCGAGTTCGGCGCCGTTGATGCACGACACCACCTCCGTGGGGTCGGAAATGACCTCCCACACCCGTTCCGGGGGTGCGGGTACGGCGATCTCTTCGTCGATCTTTATCACAACTGTGTCCTCGCTTGGCGATCTGGAACAGCCTCCACAAATCGTTGTGGAGCTTGGGAACTCGCGAGACTCGATCAGCGAGCTGATGTCACGGGCGCCCCGCTGGTGGCGGAGTGCAGGCCGGCCGCCCAGTTGCGTTGGCGTCATCCGAGTCTCCTGGCGACGCGGCCTCAGATTGTTTAACAACTTTCTCTCGCACAGAGTAGCAGCGCGGCGTAGTTGTCTGCAAGAACATGTATAAATCTCTAGTTTCGGCGTTACGCCCGGCGCAGCCAGCAAATCTTGTACAACAATCTGCGTGAACGAGTGGCTCGGCGGACCGTGGGAGCGGTGCGCCCGGTGGAAACCGCGGTCGCAGAGTAAGTCGTCGGAGCTCCCCGGGCGCCGTTCGGGCAAAATTGTTAGACGATCCATGTCGCGAGGCCTTGTGTTGGGCCCGTCACACGCGTAAATTGGGCGAAACCGTAAGACAATATTGGTGGTCCGCCCGTCGGTTGAGGATCAGCATCAGTGCACCGGCACCGTGCACGCACTCTCCCCCGGACTCGGACGCAACAGAGGAGTCGTTTCATGACCCAAACCTTGTCCATCGCGGCGAAGTCCTACCCGCACACCGCGTTCCTCACCGACCCCGGCTTCACCGTCGCAGGGCGCGCCGTCGAGCTCGCGGCGGCGGATCCGATCTACAAGGCATTCGCCCCCATGGTGCGCGAACTCCGCTACGACGTCAGCGAATTGGCCATCGCCACCTTCCTGCAGGCTCGTGAAGCCGGTGCCCCGATCGCACTCCTGCCGGTGGTATTGAGTGGCGACTTCCATCACCACTCGCTCACCCGCTGGCCCGGTTCGGCCGAAATCAACCCGGCAGATCTGGCAGGGCGGCGGGTCGGCGTCCGGGCGTACAGCCAGACCACCGGGCTGTGGGTCCGCGGCATCCTGCACGAGGAGTTCGGCGTCGACGCCAAGGAAGTCACCTGGGTCACCACCGAAGAGCCGCACGTCGCCAGCTACGTCGAGCCGCCGAACGTCGAACGCATGACCGGCAAGGTGCTCGACGTGCTCGAGCGCGGCGACGTGGTGGCCGCTGTTCTCGGTCCGCCGGCGCTCGACGGCGCGCAGGGACCGCTGGTCCCGATCATCCCGAATTGGCGGGAGGCAGAGGAGGCGTGGGGCGCCCGGCACCAGACCGTGCCGATCAACCACATGCTCACCGTCCGGAAGGACCTCCTCGAAGCCGAGCCGCGGACGGTGTCAGCGCTCTACCAGGCTTTCGGCGCCGAGATCGAGGCGCGCAAGGCAGCCGATACCGCGCCCGGACCCCGCGTACGCGCCCTCCGGTTCGGGGTGACCGACGAGCTCGTCGCCGGTCTGCAGATCGCGATCGACTACGCCTTGCAGCAGAACGTCATCCGCACGCCGGTGACAGTGGCCGAACTCCTCGACGATTTCACCCGGCACCTCGGCGAGCTTGCATGAACGCACCCCGCCCG
>NZ_JAAOQS010000069.1:0-49661 GCF_011603105.1 Rhodococcus sp. A14
CCGCAGGGTGGTGGCCGTCCCCCCGGCCCGCCGCCTCGTCGTCCCGGTCCGCCGCCACAGGGTGGTGGCCGTCCGCCGGGTCCCCCGCCGCGTCGTCCGGGCCCGCCGCCCGGACGCCCCGCAGGCGCTCCCCCGGTGGCGCGTAACCAGTCGGGCCCCGGTGGGCGCCCGCCGGGACCTCCGCCGTCGAACGGTCGCAAGACCGGCGGCGGCCGCGGTGGCGAACCGCCCAAGGGTGGAAAGAAGACGGCTGTGAAGAAGTCGCGGTGGAAGATCGTTCGCCGGACGGCGTACGCGTGCGTCGCGATGGGTCTGATCATCCCGATCCTGCTGTTCATGGCGGCGTACGTCGTCCAGGACGTCCCGCGGCCCGGCGACCTCAAGACCAACCAGGTGGCCACGATCTACGCATCCGACGGAACGTCGGTGCTCAGCAAGGTCGTGCCGCCGGAGGGCAACCGCACCGAGGTGACGCTCGACCAGATCCCGAAGCACACCCGTGACGCGGTGCTCGCTGCCGAGGACCGGGACTTCTACTCGAACCCCGGCTTCTCGATCGGTGGTTTCGCGCGTGCCGCCCGCGACAACGTCCTGGGTAAGGACAGTGCCGGCGGTGGCTCGACCATCACGCAGCAGTACGTGAAGAAGACGATGGTCGGTTCCGAGCGTTCGCTGACGCGAAAGATGAAGGAACTCGTCATCTCGTCGAAGATGGCCCGCGAGTGGTCCAAGGACGACATCCTCGCCGCCTACCTGAACACCATCTACTTCGGGCGTGGTGCATACGGCATCGCGGCCGCGTCGAAGGCGTATTTCAACAAGCCCGTCGACCAGTTGACGGTCGAGGAGAGCGCGGTGCTGGCGTCGTCGATCCAGCTGCCGTCGCTACTCGATCCGGAGACCAACCCGGAGGGTGCGCAGGCGCGCTGGAACTACGTGCTCGACGGCATGGTGTCGGCGGGAACGCTCGAGCAGTCCGCCCGGTCCGTGATGCAGTACCCGCCGTATGTGCCGATCGCGCAGGTCGACAACGGCAACCAGGATTCCGGACCGGAGGGCCTGATCAAGAACCAGGTTCTGCGTGAGCTGGGTGAGGCGGGGATCAGCGAACAGCTGCTCAACACCGAGGGCCTCGAGATCACCACGACGATCGACCCGGTCGCCCAGGCGGCGGCGGTGGATTCGGCGCGCTCCAACATGGAGGGTGAACCGGACAACCTGCGTACCGGTGTCGTGTCGGTAGACCCGAAGACCGGCGCGGTGCGCGCGTACTACGGCGGCGAGGACGGCGGCGGTTACGACTTCGCGAACGCCGGACTGCAGACCGGTTCGTCGTTCAAGGTGTTCGGTCTGGCCGCGGCCCTGGATCAGGGCATCCCGCTGTCGCAGATGTACGACAGCTCGGAGCTGACGGTCAACGGCATCACCATCAGCAACGTCGAGGGCGAGGGCTGCGGCACCTGCACCATCGCCGAGGCGCTGAAGCGGTCGCTGAACACCAGCTTCTACCGTCAGGAACTCGAACTCGACGGTGGACCGCAGGCGATCGCCGACATGGCCCACAAGGCGGGCATCCCGAAGGAGATCCCCGGCGTCGGGCCGTCGCTGACCGAGCCGGACGGCAGCGGTCCGAACAACGGCATCGTGCTCGGCCAGTACCAGTCGCGGGTTCTCGACATGGCGTCGTCGTATGCCACGCTGGCCGCCTCGGGTACGTACCACGCCCCGCACTTCGTGCAGAAGGTCGTGAGCGCGGACGGAACGGTCCTGCTCGACCGCGGCGGCGACACCGGTGAGGACCGCATCGACAAGGACGTCGCCGACAACGTGACGTCGGCGATGGAGCCCATCGCCGGGTACTCGCGCGGCCACAACCTGGCGGGCGGACGCCCGTCGGCGGCTAAGACGGGTACTGCGCAGCTCGGTGACACCGGAAAGAACAAGGACGCCTGGATGGTCGGGTACACCCCGTCGCTGTCCACGGCGGTCTGGGTGGGCACCACCGACGGTCAGGCGCTGGAGAACAGCAGCGGCGCCATGATCTACGGTTCCGGTCTGCCTTCCGACATCTGGAAGGACACGATGGACGGCGCCCTCGAGGGCACCGACGTCGAGAAGTTCCCGAAGCCGGGTGCGATCGGTGGCCAGTCGGGTATCCCGGCCTATTCGGCGCCGGCACCGACCAAGACGTCGGCGCCGCCGGCGAGCACGTTCCAGCTGCCGACGGAGCTCGTGCCGCCGGTGGTCGTGACACCGTCGCCGGTGGAGATCCTGCCCGGGATCACTATTCCGATTCCGGGTCTGGCACCGAGGCCGACCACGGCGGCCCCGGCCGTTCCGGCGGAACCGGAGACGACCACGCCGCCGAACGCCGGTAACGGCAACGGCCAGCAGCAGGTTCCGGCCCGTTAACGGCGACCGGTAACCTCGCGGAGTGGCCGACAACCCTGACGCGCACGCCGTCCGCGACGCGGGCGAGACGGGATTCGTCTCGCCCGCGCCGCTGGCTGAGGATCGGCGTTCCGCGGATTGGCGGGACCTTCCCGGGCGCACCGACCCGCTGACCGCCGACCTCTCCGGGGTGATCGGCGGTCCGGTCGGACGGCATGCGGTCGTCGGGCGCAGCCGGTTCTTCACGCCGATGCGCGCCATTCTGTTGCTGGCGATCGTGTTTCTCGCGCTCGGCTGGTTCGCGAAGGCGCCGTGCATCCAGCAGGCGCCGGTCGGTGAGAACGGCGCGCTCGGGCTCGACTGGAGTGGCAGCAGGCAGTACGTCGCCATGTGCTATTCGGACACGGTGCCCCTGTACGGGGCGGAACGGTTGAACGAGGGCGCCTTCCCCTACAAGAAGTGGTGGGAGGAAGACGCCGGCAACGGCCAGATTCAGCGCCGCTACATGGAGTACCCGGTGATCTCCGGGCTCTACCAGTACGGTGCGATGACGATCGCGAAGTCGTGGGATGCGGTGCACTGGCTGCCCGGTGCGCTGCAGGTCGCGATCTATTTCAACGTCGTCGCGCTCGGTCTGGCGCTGGCGTGGCTGGTCACCGTCTGGGCGAGTGCGCTGCTGGCCGGACGCCGCATCTGGGACGCCGCGCTGATCGCCGGTTCCCCGCTGGTGATCGTGCACGCGTTCACGAATTTCGATCCCCTCGCAACGGCTTTCGCGGCGGGTGGGCTGCTGGCGTGGTCGCGGAAACGTCCGGTGCTCGCCGGGATCCTGCTCGGGCTCGGTGGTGCCGCCAAGCTGTATCCGCTGCTGCTCCTTGGACCTCTGCTGGTGCTGTGCCTGCGCACGGGCAAGGTCCGCGAGTGGTCGGTGACGGCACTGACCGGTATCGGCGCGTGGCTGGCGGTCAATCTGCCCATCGCCCTGCTGTTCCCACACGGCTGGGCCGAATTCTTCCGGCTCAACTCCGAACGCGGCGCCGACCCGGACTCCGTCTACAACGTGATCTCGTCGTTCACCGGCTGGACCGGATTCGACGGCATCCTGTCGGCCGGTCAGGCGCCCACCGTGCTCAACGCCGTGTCGTTCCTGCTGTTCGCCGTCGTGTGCGTCGGGATCGGGTACATCGCGCTGACGGCACCGAGACGGCCGCGACTGATCCAACTGTGCTTCCTGCTGGTCGCGGGTTTCCTCCTCACCAACAAGGTGTGGAGCCCGCAATATTCGCTCTGGCTGGTGCCGCTGGCCGTGCTCGCGTTCCCACACCGGCGGATCCTGCTGGCCTGGATGACGATCGACGCGCTGGTGTGGGTGCCACGGATGCTCTACTACCTCGGCGTGTCCAACAAGGGACTCCCCGAGCAGTGGTTCACCGCCGCGGTGGTGGTCCGCGACGTCGCGGTCGTGGTCATCTGCGCGCTCGTCATCCGCCAGATCTACCGGCCCGACGAGGACCTCGTGCGGTACGGCTTCATCGACGATCCGGCGGGCGGCGTGCTCGACCAGGCGACCGATGCACAGCCACGGTGGCTGCCCGCCTGGCTACGGCCGCGGCAGCCGGTAGAAGCGGCTCCCGCTCACAGCGTTTCGCCGGCAACCGGTTAGGGCGTCGACAGCACCAGAGCCGCCCCGACCGCGAACACCGCGATCGACAGACCGAGGGCGAGCGCGCGGATCGACCACTGACGGGCGTCGGCGGCGGCGCGCACCGAGAGGTCGTACTCGCCCCGCTCCCACAGTCGGTGGACCGTGAGCGAGCGCAGCAGTGCGACGACGCCGAACGGCACGAACGCGATGATCGCAAGAATGGCGAGCGGCAGACTGCTGGCGGGCGGCGGTGCCAGCGGTCCGCCGAGGTCCGCCGAGGTGTCCTGCTGCTGCGACGTCATGCGTTGCCTCCCCGTGGTGGAGCCCACGACCGTGGGCGACGAGGTGGAGTATAGACCGTCGAGATTCCCGACTGTGCAGGGCCTTTCGCGCTGTCGGCGGTTACGTCCCGGCTATCGGCCGGTCTCCACTACGGGTGGATGTGCCCGGGCCGCGACCCACGCCGCCACCTGGGTGCGGGAGCTGACGGCCAGCTTGTCGAAGATGTGCTCGACGTGTCCGTCGACGGTGCGCCGCGAGATCACCAACGACTCGGCTATCTGCCGATTGCTGAGGCCCTGGGCGAGCAGGCCGGCGATCTCCTGTTCCCGTTTGGTGAGCGGCGACGCCTCGGCGCGGGGTGGCGCCCTGTGCTCGGTGGGGGTTCCCAGCGCGAGATCGACGGCCTCCTCGATCGTGAGCCGGACCGCAGGCGTTGCGAGTTGGGCGAACTCGTCGGGTCCCACGATGCGGGCAGCGTCGCGCTCCGACGACAGCGAATCGTCGGTGATGTGCGGGCCGAACGCCGCGACGGACGTGCCGAGCCGATGCCACACACCTTTCGCGGCTCCGCACAGCCTCGCCGCCGCGTTCGCGTCGCCGCTCGACGTGGCCACCCACGACAGCACCTCGATCGACAGGGCCGTGCAGATCTTGTCCTTGAAGTCGCGTTGGATCCGCAGCGCTTGCTGGGCGGCATCGACGGCGTCGTCGCTCCGGCCAAGGTGGAAATACGCGACGCTCGAAACCCACAGGGCGTAGGCCTTGTTCCACTTCTCACCGTGCGCATCCGCCACCGCGATCACGTCACGGCACGTCTCGAGGGCATCGTCGAGCCGGCCGTCGTAGGTCTGCGCCATGCCCATCTCGAACGACGCGGTCAGCACCGAGGCAGTGTCGCCGACGGCGCGGTGGACGGCGATGGCGTCACGGAACAGCCGGATGGCGTCGTCGGGATGGCCGGAGAACACGGCGTGGATCCCCGCCCAGTGGTCGGCGTGCGCGCGCAGTCGTTCGTCACCGAGCGCGGTCGCGATCGCCGTGCATTCGTCGAGGTGTTCGCGCGCGGCGTCGCGGTCGCCCTGGATAAGTGCGGTCCACGCGGTCACCCACAGCACGTCGCCCCGCTCCCGGGTGGGTTCGGTGAGCCGTAGCAGTATCCGTTCGAGCCGAATCCGCCCGTCGGACAGGTTGCCGCCTGCGATCCAGTGGTACCGCAGGGCGACGGCCAGTTCCGCGGCCGCCGCCCGCTGTGAGTCGTCGTGCAGGGCCCAGTCAAGGGCAGCCACGAGATTGGGGTGGTCGATCCGCAGTCCCGCGAGGATCTCGGATTGTCCTGGCCCGCACCAGTCGAGCGACGACCGGCGGGCGCGCTCCGAATAGTGCTCGAGATGTCGCCGGTACAGCTCGTCGTGCTCCCCGCTCAGCACGAGGAGCTCGTGCCCGTACTCCCGTACCGTCATCAGCTGCGAGTAGCGGAGTCGCTCGGTCGAACGGTCCACGGTGACAAGACATTTTCCGACCAGCCGATCGAGAACGTCGATGACCGGCGTGTCCGTCAGCGCGCCGAACCCACTGATCGCCTCCGCGGCTTCGAGATCGAAGCTTCCGGGGAACACGGCGAGCCGGGACCACAGCAGCCGCTCGGTGTCCGAGCACAGTTCGTAACTCCAGTCGATGAGGGCGCGCAGCGTCTGCTGCCGGGGCATCGCCGCCCGGTCGCCACCGGTGAGGAGCGCGAAACGCTGGTCGAGGCGTTCGACGAGCTGCGACGCGGACAGCGACCGCAGCCGGGCCGCGGCGAGTTCGATCGCGAGCGGGATCCCGTCGAGCTGATTGCACAGCTGCGCGACGGCGGGGGCGTTCGCGTCGGTGAGGCGGAAGTCGGCGACCACGCCCTGCGCGCGTTCCACGAGCAACGACACCGATTCGAACGGGGCGATGTCCGCGGCGCGGCAGTCCTCGATGTCACCCGGAGTGTTCAGCGGTGGAAGGACGTACGTGAATTCGCCGGCGATCCCGAGCGGTTCGCGACTCGTGGTGAGGATCCGGACCTCCGGCGCCGAGGCGAGGACGGCACCGACGAATTCGCTTGCCGCGGACAGTAGGTGCTCGCAGTTGTCGAGGACGATCAGCAGGTGCCGGGACTGCAGCTGGTCGATCACCTTGTCCATCACCGCACGGCTCGACTGGTCGGTGACGCCGAGGGCGGCCGCGGCCGCGGAGGGCAGCGCGGCGGGATCGCGGACGGGCGCGAGGTCGATCCACCGGACGGAGTCGCGGAAGGCGCGCGCGGAGCGGACCGCGAGTTCCTCGGCCAGCCGTGTCTTGCCCACGCCGCCGGCACCGAGCAGCGACACGAGCCGGGACTGTTGCAGTCGTGCGCGGGCTTCCTCGATCTCGCGGCGCCGGCCGACGAAGCTGGTCATCGACCTCGTGAGTTCTCTCGAGTGAGTCAGTGGATCTCTCCCGTGTCCGGTTGGCCAGGTGGCACGAACCTACCCCCACTGGATGTGACGGACAACACAGGTAACCGAGGGGGTGATTTACCCGGTGTGGGGGTGATGTGACGTGGGTCATTGTCGTTGGCATACCCCGGTTGCCCGCTCGACTCCAGCCGGAACCCATCGCCTCGAGGAGCTCAACACCATGTCAAAGACCCTTTCTTCCGCCGACGTCGATGTCGTCGTCGTGGGTGCCGGATTCGCCGGCCTCTACGCGCTGCGCAAGTTGCGCGACACGATGAAGCTGTCGACGCGGGTGTTCGAGGCCGGCTCGGACGTGGGCGGCACCTGGTTCTGGAACCGGTACCCCGGTGCCCGCTGCGACATCGAGAGCGTTCACTACTCGTACTCGTTCGACGAGGATCTGCAGCAGGAATGGCAGTGGAGTGAGAAGTTCGCCGGACAACCGGAGATCCTCCGCTACCTCGAACACGTCGCCGACCGCTTCGACCTGCGTAGAGACATCACGTTCGACACCCGCGTGGTCGGCGTGCATTGGGACGACGAGAACTCGGTGTGGACGGTCCGCACCGACGACGGCGCCGTCGTGCGTAGCCGGTACTTCATCTCGGGGGCGGGCAACCTGTCCGTGCCGAAGACGCCGGAGTTCGGCGGCATCGACAACTTCCGCGGGGAGGTGCTGCTCACCGGCAACTGGCCGCGTGAGGGCGCCGACTTCACCGGCAAGCGGGTGGCCGTGATCGGGACCGGGGCCAGCGGCATCCAGGCCATCCCGTTCATTGCCGAGGACGCGGCCGAACTGGTGGTCTTTCAGCGCACCCCCAACTTCGCGACCCCCCTCGGCAACGGTCCGATCGACCCGGACGAGATGGCCGGCGTCAAGGCGAACTACGGTGCGGTGCGCGATGCCGCCCGCAACCACTTCCTCGGGGTCCCGTTCGACCAGGTGCAGCCGTCCGCGCTCGCCGTCGACGCCGAGGAGCGCCGCCGCACCTTCGACGCGCGCTGGAACGCCGGCGGGTTCCGGTTGTTCATCGACTCCTACCAGGACATCCTGTTCGACAAGAAGGCCAACGACACGATCGCCGACTACATCCGGGATCGGATCCGCGAGCGGGTGCAGGATCCGGAGAAGGCCGCGACGCTGGCGCCGACGGGCTATGCGTACGGCACCAAGCGTCCCCCGCTCGAGACCAACTACTACGAGGCGTTCAACCGCGACTCGGTGAGCGTCGTCGACGTCAAGTCCACCCCGATCGACGAGATCACCGAAACCGGGGTCCGGGTCGGTGACCGCGTCTACGAGGTCGACACCATCGTGCTCGCAACCGGGTTCGACGCGATGACCGGACCGTTGATGGCCATGGACATCCGCGGTCGCGGTGGGCTACCGCTGGCGCAGAAGTGGGAGCACGGTCCCAAGACCTACCTCGGCATCATGGTCAACGAGTTCCCGAACCTGTTCCTCATCACCGGACCGCAGTCGCCGTCGGTGCTCTACAACATGCCCCTCGCCATCGAGGACCACGTCGACTTCGCGACCGACGCGATCGACTACCTGGACCGCCGCGACCTCGACGTCATCGAGCCCACCGTGCAGGCCGAAAGCGATTGGGGTGCTTTGACGAACGACATCGCCAACCAAACCCTGCTGCCGGAGACGAACTCCTGGTACATGGGCGCGAACATTCCCGGCAAGCCTCGTGCCTGCATGGTCTACCTCGGCGGAGCCCCCACCTATCGGGCGACGTGCGCAGAGGTGGTGGCCGGCGGTTACTCCGGTTTCGCGCTCACCCGGGCGGAGGCCCGCGTGGCCTCCACCGTGTCCTGAACCCCGAACCCCGAACCCCGACGAAGGAGACCGACATGGCACTCGACGCACACGCAGCAGAACTGATCGCCGGACTACAAGCGCAGGGGCTGAAGGCTTTCGAGCACAGCACCGTGGAGGAGGTGCGGGCGGTCGTGGCGACGTTCGCCGGACTGCAGGCGCCGCCCGAACCCGTCGCCCGGGTGGCGGACGCACACTACGAGAGCGGCGGAGCGCAGATCGCGCTGCGGGTCTACGTGCCGGAGGGCGAGGCTCCGCACCCAGTGGTCCTGTACTTCCACGGCGGTGGGTTCGTCGCCGGTGACCTCGATGTCATCGACGAACCGGCCCGCGCGGTCGCGAACGGCGCCGGCGCGATCGTCGTCGCCGCGACGTACCGCCGCGCACCGGAACACCGGTTCCCGGCCGCCGCCGACGACGCGTCCGCTGCCCTGCAGTGGGTGGCCGACCACGTCGGAAGCTACGGCGGTGACGCCGGCAACGTCGTCGTCATGGGCGACAGCGCCGGCGGCAACCTGGCCGCCGTCACCGCGCTGCGGGCCCGGGACGAGGACGGGCCGCGCCTGCGGGGACAGGTGCTGATCTACCCGGTGATCGATCCGAACGCCGACCTCCCGTCCCGGCAGGAGTTCGCCGAGGGCTACGTGATCGGCGACGGGGACCTCGACTGGTTCTGGAGCAACTACCTCTCCTCGCCCGAGGACGCGGAACATCCGTATGCGGTACCGAGTCGCGCCGCCGGCCTCGAGGGGTTGCCGCCGGCCCTCGTGCTCACCACCGAGAACGAGGTGGCCCGCGACGAGGCGGAGGCGTACGCCGAGTCGTTGCGACAGGCCGGGGTCGACACCGAGGCGATCCGCTTCGACGGGCTGATTCACGGCGCGTTCTGGATGTCCGGGGCGGTTCCGCGCAGTGCCGAGATGCGCTCGGCGGTCGCCGAGTTCGTGAAGAGGGTGACGGCCACCGCGCCCGTCGCGTGACGTGACCGACCGTGTCAGCCCTCGACTCGTGCCTCGAGTCGGGGGCAGACACGTGGCCACTCCTCGTCGATCATCGAGAACAGTGCGGTGTTGCGCCAGGTCCCGTCGCGGCGACGCCGATGCTTGCGCAGGATTCCTTCGAACTCGGCCCCCAGTTTCGCGATGGCGCCGCGGGAGTGGGCGTTGCGTTCGTCGGTGTGCCATTCGACGCGGACCGCGCCGAGGTCTTCGAACGCCCGCCGCAGCAACAGCAGTTTCGCCTCCGGATTGATGAGCGTGCCCTGCGCGGAACGGGACAACCAGGTGTGCCCGATCGCGAGGCTGCGGTTCTTCGGGTCGATCAGATACAGCGACGTCGAGCCGACGATCCTCTCGGTGGTGATGTCGATCTGCGCGTACGCGAGGCGGGTCGGATCCTCGTCGGCGGTGCGGACGAACGCCACCGCGTCGTCGCGGTCGGCGATCGCTGCGGACGTCCAGTGGAAGATGCGGGGGTCGTCGACGGCGTCCAGCAGGCCGTCGACGTGGTCCTCGCCCAGTGGTTCGAGTCGTACGTGCCGTCCGGTCAGCGTGGGGTGCGCGAACCAGGATTCGCTCATCGCACCGGCTCGGGAGATTTCAGCACCGGCCGCCTGCCGGATTCGGGACCGGTGCGCCCACGGACGGGCGGATGCCGTTGGGCGGCGCGCAGGAACACGAAGAACAGCACCACCAGCAGTCCCGCGCGGCCCCACACCCCGAACTTCACCAGAACCTCGAACGTCGACGCGTCGGTCTGGGCGGCGAGGGCGCCGAAGTATTTGAAGACGCCGATCCCCATCGACAGGTCGGCCACGAGATACGCCGCGACGAGCCCCCACGGGACGCGCAGCAGGACGAAGAACGGGATGAGCCACAACGTGTACTGCGGCGAATGCACCTTGTGCAGCAGCAGGAATCCGCAGAGCATGGCGGCGCTGACCGCGATCCACGGGTAGACGCCGTCGCGTTGGAACCGCAGCCAGCCGAGCCGCAGGGCGATCGCGAACGCGGCGCAGACGAGGAGTGGCGACAGCAGGCTCACCGTCTGGTCGTACGCGGGGAGCGGGACGTCGTCGGCGACCGGACCGAACAGCGGCCGCAGGCCCCAGTACCAGATGGAGTTGGTCGTGAGGTCGGCCTGACGGTTCTCCTGGAACGTGAACGACGCCCGCCATCCGCTGTAGGAGATGAGGGCGAACGGCAGGTTCACCGCCACGACGGTGGTGATCGCGGCCACCGCGACCATCACCGCGCCGCGCACGTCGTAGCGCCGCCCGGCGATGCCGTTCCGGGTGAGGACGTAGGCGATCAGCGGCAGCACGAACGCACCCGGATACACCTTCAGGCAGAAACCGACGGCGAGGAGCACCGCCGCGAGGACGGCCCGGCCGCGGAGCGGGACCCGTTCGAGTGTCATGACGAAGATCGCGGCCACCGACGTCGCGACCACCGGCAGTTCCCAGTTGTGGAACGCGTACAGCACCAGCGGCGGAGTGGCCGACCACAGCAGCGCCCACCAGCCGGCCAGCCGTCCCAGCATCCACGCCGTGAGCAGGCCGAACGGAGCGAGGATCAGCGCCGAGTGCAGCAGGAAGTCGGCGTCGGTGTGTGAACCGATGCCGCCGAGCCACATCAGCACACCGCTCAGCACCGGGTACTCCACGGTGCCGCCGGTGAGGATGCCGTCGGCGTTGATTCCCCCGGTGACGTACGGAAAGACGTGCAGGTTGACGTCGCGTCCGAGCCACAGGAACTGGATGTCGGAGTAGCAGACCTGTGTGTCCTTGATGCGGTCGAAGATCAGGCTTCGCCCGACGCCGTCGAACGGCGCCCCGGCGCACCGCGCCTTCTGCAGGTAGCCGGCGAGCATGGAGAGGCCCGCCAACCCGACGACGAGCGCCGTGATCGGCGACCGCTGCCGAGCTCCGATATGCATGAATCCACATTAGGGTGCGCGGGCCTCCGCGTGCGAAGCGGAAACGCCGCGGGTGCGGACGTCAGTCGCTCGGCCGGCGCAGGGCGTCGGGTTTGTGGACGGCGTCCCGCCCGCTCTTGTCGCTGACGACGCGGTACTGCGGGTCGTCCTCGGACGCCCGCACCGTGCGGCCTGCCGCCTCGGTGTCCTCGGTGATCTTCTCCTCGACCGTCCCCGACGTGGTGGTGCCGTGGGTCTTCCACTCCACCTCGTCGCCCTGTCGGAATTTCTTCTCTTCTGCCATCGTGTCGGCGTACCCCACGGTTCCCGGCGTCACACCGGTCGGGCTGATTTCGCTGGTCAGGGGCTCGTCGTGTAACCTGCAAAGGTTGCTGACGCAACGACCCTCCTGCCACGGACAGTCCGTGGCCGTTTTCACTAGTCCATAGGAGGTGATGAGGTCTTATGCGTCATTACGAATTGATGGTCATCCTTGACCCCAGCCTGGACGAGCGCACTGTTGCTCCTTCGCTGGATACGTTCCTCAATGTTGTTCGCCAGGACGGCGGCAAGATCGACAAGGTCGATGTCTGGGGTAAGCGTCGTCTCGCCTACGAGATCCTGAAGCACAGCGAAGGCATCTACGCGGTGATCGACATCAGCGCTACTCCCGCCACCGTCGCAGAGCTCGACCGTCAGCTCGGTCTGAACGAGTCGGTGCTGCGTACGAAGGTTCTGCGCCACAACAAGTGATTTCTGTCGGTCACCAGCCCTAGGCTCGTGCCCAACCGAACTCCACATTCTGCAGGAGGAACCATATGGCAGGCGACACCGTCATCACCGTCATCGGAAACTTGACGGCTGATCCGGAGCTCCGATTCACCCCCGCGGGTGCCGCGGTCGCGAACTTCACTGTCGCGTCCACGCCCCGCACCTTCGACCGTCAGACCAATGAATGGAAAGACGGCGAAGCGCTGTTTCTGCGTTGCAACATCTGGCGCGAGGCAGCCGAGAACGTCGCGGAGAGCTTGACCCGTGGCTCGCGAGTGATCGTGAGCGGCCGGCTCAAGCAGCGTTCGTACGAAACTCGTGAAGGTGAAAAGCGCACTGTCGTCGAGCTCGAGGTCGACGAGATCGGCCCCTCGCTGAGGTACGCCACGGCCAAGGTCAACAAGGCCAACCGTGGTGGCGGCAGCGGCGGTGGCTTCGGTTCCTCCGGCGGATCGGGCGGCGGACGTCCGCAATCCAACACCGGCGGAGATGATCCGTGGGGCAGTGCGCCGCAGGCGTCCGGCTCCTTCGGAGGCTCTGGTGGCGGGAGCGACGAACCCCCGTTCTGATCCGTACCTGATCGGAACATCCAGAAAAGAGCAAACTAATGCCGAAGCCGCCCTTGCGCGACAAGGTAATGAAGAAGAAGATCTGCATCTTCTGCAAAGAGAAGAACACGCAGATCAACTACAAGGACACGACGCTTCTGCGTAAGTACGTCAGCGACCGCGGCAAGATCCGCGCGCGCCGTGTCACCGGCAACTGCGTCCAGCACCAGCGCGACGTTGCCATTGCCGTCAAGAACTCACGTGAGGTGGCGTTGCTGCCTTACGCCACCGTGGCTCGCTAAGGAAAGGGAGGAAAGACATGAAGCTCATCCTCACCGCTGACGTGGACAACCTCGGTGCGCCTGGCGACACCGTCGAGGTCAAGGACGGCTACGGCCGCAACTACCTGCTGCCCCGCGGCCTGGCCATCGTCGCCACCCGTGGCGCCGAGAAGCAGGTCGAAGGCATCCGTCGTGCGCAGGAAGCCCGCGCCGTGCGCGGACTCGACCACGCCAAGGAGCTCAAGGACGCCATCGAAGGCCTCGAGAACGTCTCGCTGTCGGTCAAGACCGCCGGTGACTCGGGCAAGCTCTTCGGTTCGGTTACCGCCGCCGACGTCGCCGGTGCCATCAAGGCCGCCGGTGGACCCGTCGTCGACAAGCGCAGCCTGGAGCTGCCGAAGGCTCACATCAAGGCGACCGGCAAGCACGCCATCGTCGTGAACCTGCACCCCGACGTGGTTGCGAAGTTCCACCTGAACGTCGTCGGCGCCTAGTCGACTCGTTTACTCACAGGCCCCCCGGACGCCTCGGCGTGTGGGGGGTCTGTGCTTGTCGATTCCGGCTTACAGCCGCTCTCTCGAGCCCCGTTTTCACCGGTGTGAAGCACGCAGAGGAGCGGCTTCCAGCTGTGTCTGGAAGTTAGCCGCCCCGCCGACGATCTGTGAGGTGAATCATATTGCCACGCAGGGGCGACCAACTCAACACGCCCGAGTCGTCAACGCGAAAGACACGCCGAACGGGTTTTCATCCACAGTGGTGAGAATCTAAAAAACGGCCCTGATCTGGGTCTTTGGGATTGTGAAATGCACTTATCCTCAGGTTATCCCCATGGGGTTAACAAACGTACCCAGCAGTTTCCACAATTTGTCCCCAACTGTGTACACAGGCTGGTTTGAACAGCGGGTAGCTAATCCCTAACGTCGTCCCGGCGTGTCTCGCGATCACGACGCCGGCTGCCGCGACGAGCCTGCGAAGGTTGTCGGTAGGGGCGAGTACAAAGAGTTCGGGGCACCAACACCGGGAAGCATTTTCCGGGGTGGCGCAACAGTGATGGGGAAGGTCGGTCGAGTGGCTGTAGTAGACGATCGGGGCCGTTCCGAATACCCGGGTCCGCCTGACGCGGAGCCCGGCGAAGAGTTCGGCCGGCAGCCACCTCAGGACATGGCGGCGGAGCAGTCGGTGCTCGGCGGCATGCTCCTCAGCAAGGACGCCATCGCGGACGTGCTCGAGGTGCTCCGTCCCGGCGACTTCTACCGTCCCGCGCATCAGTCGGTGTACGACGTGATCCTGGACCTCTACAGCCGCGGTGAGCCCGCCGACCCGGTCACGGTGTCCGCGGAACTGGACCGTCGTGGCGAGCTCCGCCGCATCGGTGGAGCGCCCTATCTGGTGACACTCACCCAGACGGTGCCCACCGCCGCCAACGCCGGCTACTACGCCGAGATCGTGGCGGAGAAAGCCATCCTGCGTCGCCTCGTCGACGCCGGCACCCGCATCGTCCAGTACGGCTACACCGGCGCCGACGGTCAGGACGTCGCCGAGGTCGTCGACCGCGCGCAGGCCGAGATCTTCGAGGTCACCGAACGCCGCACCACCGAAGACTTCGTCCCCCTCGAAGAGCTCCTGCAGCCCACGATGGACGAGATCGACTCCATCGCCAGCCGCGGCGGCATCTCCCTCGGTGTGCCTACCGGCTTCGTCGAACTCGACGAGATCACCAACGGCCTCCACCCCGGCCAGATGATCATCGTCGCGGCCCGACCTGGTGTGGGTAAGTCGACACTGGGAATGGATTTTTTGCGCTCCTGCTCCGTGAAGCACGGCATGGCCAGCGTCATGTTCTCGCTCGAGATGAGCAAAACCGAGATCGTCATGCGTCTGCTGTCGGCGGAGGCGAAGATCAAGCTCGGCGACATGCGCTCCGGCAAGATGACCGACGACGACTGGACGAAGCTCGCCCGTCGTATGAGCGAGATCAGTGAGGCGCCGCTGTTCATCGACGACTCCCCCAACCTCACGATGATGGAGATCCGCGCAAAAGCCCGGCGGCTCAAGCAGAAACACGACATCAAGCTCATCGTGATCGACTACCTGCAGCTGATGAGCTCGGGTAAGAAGGTCGAGTCACGTCAGCAGGAAGTCTCCGAGTTCTCCCGTAGCCTCAAGCTTTTGGCGAAGGAACTCGAGGTTCCCGTGGTCGCGATCTGCCAGCTGAACCGTGGTCCCGAGCAGCGACAGGACAAGCGCCCCCAGGTCGCCGACCTTCGTGAGTCGGGATCGCTCGAGCAGGACGCCGACATGGTCATCCTTCTCTACCGTCCCGACGCCACCGAACGCGACGACCCTCGCGGCGGCGAGGCCGACCTGATCCTCGGCAAGCACCGTAACGGACCCACAGCGACAATCACTGTGGCGCACCAGCTTCACTTGTCGAAGTTCGTCGACATGGCGCGGGGTTAGGCCCTCCTCCCCCTGCTGCTGCTGCCGTAGATTCCGGAGCTAGATGTTCTCTTGCGTCGTATTCCGATAAACGGAACTAGTAGTACTTTGTTAGCTCGGCGTGTCGGCTCGAGTTTTCGTGGCTTTCTCGAGAGCATGCGGGCATGGATACAGCCGCTCTCGCCCGTGTCGGGGAACAGTTGGATACGTTTGTCGGTGAGGTGTTCTCGTCGCTGGCGCGCAAGGATCAACGCGAGAAGGCGGGACTGTATGCGCGGGGGTTGATGCTCGACGGCCGGCGGAAATCGATGCAGCCGATGGCGCAGCGGTTGCGGGTCGATCATCAACAGTTGCAGCAGTTCGTGACCACCTCGCCGTGGGATGTCACACCCGTGCGGAAAACGCTGTCCCGCCGGGCGTGTGGTCTGATCGACCCGGATGCGTGGGTCATCGATGACACCGGGTTCATCAAGGACGGACCCGCCTCGCCGGGCGTGGCCCGCCAGTACTCGGGCACCCTCGGCAAGGTCGGCAACTGTCAGATCGCGGTCAGCGTGCACGCCGCTACCGATGCGGCGTCCGCACCGCTGGACTGGCGCCTGTTCCTGCCCGAGACCTGGGACGATCAATCGACCACCGACCCCGACGCCGTCGCGGCGATCACCGCCCGCCGGCGACGGTCCGCGATCCCCGACACCGAGCACCACCGCCCCAAATGGGCAATGGCGATCGAGATGATCGACGAGCTGACCGAGTGGGGCCGGATCCCGCCGGTCGTGGTCGCAGACGCCGGATACGGCGACACCACCGCCTTCCGGCTGGCGCTGACCGAGCGGGGCATCGACTACGTCGTCGCCGTCAAGGGCGCGACCAGTGCCCATCCCGGCGACGCGGTCCCGGAGACCGCGGCCTACAGCGGCCGCGGTCGCCCGTCGACGCCCCGTTACGGCCCGCACGCGACCTGCAAGGACCTCGTCGTCGCTGCCGGACGCAAGTCCCTGCGCACCGTGACCTGGCGCAAGGGAAGCAAGGCCGACCCCACCAACCCCACGGCGGCGATGCGCTCGCGGTTCGCCGCGCTGCGAGTCCGCCCGGCGAACCGGGACATTCCCCGCGCCGAGGACGGAACCCTGCCCGCGGTGTGGTTGCTCGCCGAGTGGCCGACCGGAGCCGACGAGCCCACCGACTACTGGCTCTCCACCCTCCCCGAGGACACCCCGCTGCCCGAGCTGGTGCGGCTGGCCAAGATCCGCTGGCGCGTCGAGCACGACTACCGGGAGCTGAAAACCGGTCTCGGACTGGACCATTTCGAGGGTCGTTCCTGGCTGGGCTGGCACCACCACGCCACCCTGGTCACCGCCGCTCACCTGTTCCTCACCACCCTGCGGCTGGCCGACCCAAAAGCGTCTGGGCGGGGCTGACTCTGTACGCAATCGTGCGTGAACTCCAACGCGCACTTGCCCGTTGGATCGGTACCTGCCCACTATGCCACCACACCTTCCCCACCTAACAAAGTCCTACTAGTGCCACACCCGTGAAGGTTTGCCCTCTTGTAGCGACACACCGCTTGGTTGCGGAACTGGGGCTGGTGGGTGGGCCACGCTGTGGTGGTGGCAGAACGAGTGCGCGTGCGGGAGATCGATGACGACGAAGGAAGACGATTGTTGCGGATCGTGCGCCGCGGGAGCGGGTCGGTGGTGACCTGGCGGCGAGCGCAGATGATCTTGCTGTCCGCGCAGCGGATGCCGGTGGCCAAGATCGCCGAGGTCACGTTCACCAGCGCCGACCGGGTCCGTGACGTGATCCACAACTTCAACAGGGACGGTTTCGACTCGCTGTATCCGAAATACAAAGGCGGGCGGCCGGAGACGTTCACTCTGCCCGAACGCCGGGAGATCAAGAAGATCGCCAAGTCCACCCCGACCGAGCACGACCTGCCGTTCTCGACCTGGAGTCTGTCCAAGCTGGCGGACTTCCTGGTCGCCGAGGGGGTGGTCGACGACATCAGCCATGAGGGCCTTCGGGTTCTGCTCCGAGAGGAGGGCGTCTCGTTTCAAAAGGTGAAGACATGGAAGGCGTCCCGGGACCCGGACTACGCGGTGAAGAAGGCCCGGGTCGAGCACCTGTACGCGATCGCCGACCGGGAGGTCGTGCCCGAGCCCGGTGAGCCGGGGGTGGTGTTCTGCCTCGACGAGTTCGGCCCGTTGAACCTGCAACCGCATCCGGGGCGGCAGTGGGCCGAACGCGGCGGCAGGCACAAGGACGCCGAGCGTGAGCCGCGACGCCGCCGACGGGCCACATGCAACCGCCTACACGGAGTACGGCACCTGTTCGCCGCCTACGATCTGGCCACCGACAGGCTCTACGGGCACGTCAAAGACACCAAAACCCGCACCCAGTTCCTCACCTTCTGCCGCTACCTGCGCAGCCTCTACCCGGCCGGCGTGCGCCTGGCGATCGTGTGTGACAACTTCTCGCCGCACCTGACTACGAAGAGATGCCGCCGGGGCGCCAACTGGGCGGAGGCGAACAACGTCGAGATCGCATACACGCCGACGAATAGTTCGTGGTTGAACCGGATCGAGGCGCAGTTCACCGCGCTGCGCTACTTCGCGCTCGACGGCACCGACCATGCCTCTCATCGCGAGCAGGCCAGCATGATCCGCCGCTACATCATCTGGCGGAACAAGCATGCCGCCGACGAACGGTTACGGGAGATCGTCAACAAGGCAAACGTTGCCTGATACGGCACTAGCGACGCCGTCGGCCCGAAGGTCCTCGCGGCGGCGCGCCAGTTTCTCGCCGCTCGGGGATCCACCATCGGGGACTCACCCTTGTGCCCCGGCGGCACGGCCAGCGCCACGCGCACGGCTGCTGGCGGGTGACAGCACCATGTCGCGCCGCACGATCGTGCGGAACTCTGGGTTGACCGCAGCTTTGCCGCAAGAACATGTCGAGATCCCAGCCCCGGCTCCGTCCCAGCATCGAATCGGCAAGGCGACAATTGGAGGATGGATCCATGGCACACGTACAACGTTTCGACCACATCGGCATTACCGTCGCGGACCTCGACTCGGTAACGGCGTTCTTCGTCGGACAAGGTCTCGAGGTCGAGGGCACCGGATCCGTGGAGGGCGAGTTCGTGGAGACCGTCTGCGGCATCCCCGGCGCGCACTGTGAGATCGTGATGCTGCGGCCACCCGACGGAGGATCCCGGTTGGAGCTCGCGGCCTTCGTCACGCCCGACCACGTGCCCGGATCGCCCACGGCGATGGCCAACGAGCTTGGGCTGCGCAACGTGTCCTTCGAGGTCGGCGACCTCCAGGCGGCCGTCGACGCGGTGGCTGCGGATGGGTACGGGCTCATCGGCGGCATCGGCGAGTACGAGAACAGCGTGCGAATGGCCTACGTGCGTGGGCCCGAAGGGATCATCGTGTCCCTGTTCGAGCAGATCGGCTGACGCGCGAGCGTTACCCAATCCGTCGCCATGGACGCGGCGGTAGCTCGACAACGTTACAGAATGCCCGTCTGTAGCCGTCCCGTGCGCCGATGTCGCCCGAGACGCCCGGTGGTTGCTGGACACCTCGACGACGATCCTGACCACAAGGCTCACCGGATTCCGCCGGGGGTTTCGCCTGAGGAGCACTTACGCCCATTACGCCCTGACGACTGAGAGGGCCGATCAACCGATCCGCAACGGACGTCCAGGCCTGTTCACAGACAGCGAGTCGCCCCACCCGTGCGGGCATCGGCTGCGAGGGGCAACGACGATCTGCGACGCTGATCAGACAACAGCGGAACACTTGAAGAGGCTGGAGATGACCGAAGCCCCGAGCAACGGCTCCACATCAGGTGACGAAGCGGTTACTGTTCGTGCCGAAGCGATCCGGGCCGCGGCAATCAGCGCGGCACCGAAGCACAGACGGCTGCTGCAATCGGCCAGGGGTGGTCGCATCCTCAGCGCAATCACGCTCCGGGTCTTCGCTATCTTCACACCCCCTGGGCACGGGTGCTCACGACGACCGGACGAAAGACCGGCCAGCAGCGCCGGAACTACGTTCGTGCGATCCGGCGCCACGACAAGGTGTACGTCGTAATGCTCCGCCCTCCCGCATTGGCAATCGAGAGACCCCTGGCCGTCTCGTTCTGGGTGTGGAACATGCGAGGCAACCCGAACATTCGCCTGCGACTGCGGCGCCGAACCTGTGCCGGTGTCGCGCGAGAGATCAGTGACCCGACCGAGCTGCAACAGGCACGAGAAGCAATCTGCGAGACAGTGCACCTCATCGACTACGGCGAGTGCCGTCTTCATCTGCGCGGCCGCCCTTCCCGGACCAAGATCAAGGATCTGCACCGCTACTGGTTCGACACCGGCATCCCACTCGTAATCGAACTCGCGGAGTAGGCGAGGTATCGGTGGAAGGGGCACCCGCACGCTGCCGCCGATACCTCGTGAAGTACGGGGCACGAACCAGGACCCGGGACGAATCGGACGGACGTCGAGCCTCCAGGTGGTCCCGCAAGAGGTTCTGTCACCGTCCGAACCCGCTGCGCGACAGGGGATCGAAGTACACCCTGGTCGCGTCACTTCGGGGATGCCGACTACACGAGGTCGGCCAGTAGCCGGGCGTCGCGGTCTACGGCCCAGAGGTGGGCACCTTCGTCGGCGAGTCTTTCAGCGGTGGCGATCTGTCGATCATCGCCGGTCAGGCGTCTACACCGCTGTTGCCGCAACCGCGTCCGGTTCCAACCGGGAGTACGTGAACTCGCTCGGCGCTGACGAGTTCGTCGACTACCGCGAGCAGCGGTTCGAGACGTCGGTGGCGCCGGTGCATGCCGTGATCGACACGGTCGGCGGCACAGTCCAACAGCGGTCCCTCGACGTGTTGAAGCGAGACGGGGTTCTCGTCGCCCTGCCAGCGGAGGTCCCGGACGAGGTCAAGGCCGAAGCCGAGCGACGCGGTAAACGGACGCGATACTTCAGCGTCGAACCGAACGCTGACACGCTGACCAAGATCTCCCGGCTCGTCGCTGACGGCAGAGTGCGGCCCACGGTCAGTTCGGTGTATCCCCTCGCCGAGGCTCGAGCTGCCCACGAAGAGGGCCGGGCAGGACACGTCCGAGGGAAGCTGGTCCTCGACGCGACCACGGTTGCTTCCTGACCAGCGTGCTTCGGGACGGGTGCGACTGCTTCCCGAAATGCGCTGGGCGCCTATCTCGCCCGGTTGAAGTTCGGCTTCCGGACGTCGGTGAGCACCGGATTCTGTCGGCTGCGCCCGACGGCGGCTTACGGTGCGGAAGCCACCTGTTGGACGATCCTGTCGTCGGCTCGAACCATTGACTCGAAAGTGTGTTCGAACTAGAATTCAAGGATGGGGCTCGGGGGAGATATCCAGGGGGCGTTGTCGGACGAGATTCTGGCGACCGCGGTCGGTGATGCGTGGCGTCTGGCCGAGGCGGAGTTGCTCGATTCGGTCGTTCGTATCTCGGAGGAGATTCAGCGACTCGAAGCCTTGCGCGTCAAGCTCGTCGGGGCCGTCGACCACCGCTGCAAGGTCGATGTGCTGGGGTTTCCGAACGCCAAGATGTGGCTGGCTTCCAAGACGTTGCTCGAGGTGGGCGCGGCGGGGCGAATCGTGCTGTTGGGCCGAGGTTTGCGTCTCCAGCCGGAGATCGCGGACGAGTACTTCGACACCAACATTTCGGCGGAGCACGCAGCGCTGATCATGAAGTTCTGCGAACGGCCACCCAAGGGCATGCCGCTCGAAGCGTTGGATGACTGCCGAAATGCGTTGCTGTTCGCCGCAACCGGTCCCACCGCGAACACGGACGCGGTGCGCGCCGTGATCGCCAGGCTGGAACGCGCCTTCGAGTCCGACGATCCGCCGCCCAGTGAAGACACCGACCTCAACGAGTTCCACGCGTCCAAGACGCTCAACGGCCGTGTCGCCGTCAGAGGCGACCTGGATGCCGTGACCGGTGAGATGCTGCTGTCGGCGCTCTCCGGACTGTCCAAGCCACGGCCCGCGCAGGACGGAACCAAGGACCCCCGCACTCCCGGGCAGCGGCGGGCCGACGGATTCACCGAACTCCTGCGCCGCTATCTCGACTCCGGGATCGCGGGCGAAGAAGGCGGCGAACGACCGCACGTCTCCGTCCACGTCAACGCCAAAGATCTCGCCGACCACACCGACTGCAGTGCACGAGCACAGCAGGATGCCGCTTCGTCCGACGACTCGCTCTTCACCGTCGATGGGGTGGCGTGGACCGAGTGGATGGGGCCACTGAGTCTCAGGGCAGCCCGGCTCCTCAGCTGCGATTCGATCTACACGCCGATCGTGCTCGACGACAACGGAGCGCCACTCGACCTCGGCATCTCCACCCGGACAGTCACGAAGAGGCAGCGAAAAGCGTTGGTGGCGCGGGATCGAGGATGCGCGTTCCCCGGGTGTGGTGCGCCGCCGTCCTGGTGCGAAGGTCACCACATCATTCACTGGTCCGCAGGCGGGCCGTCCGACATGGGTAACCTGGTGCTGCTCTGCGGATTCCACCACCGGCTGCTGCACCACAGTGACTGGGAGATAGAGATGGGAGCCGACCGGCACCCCACGTTCATCCCACCGGGGCAGGTCGACTGGGAACGAAACCCGATACCGGCGCACAACCGGGCCCGGCCCCGAGCGTCCTGACCGCGCGACACAGCGCACGCCGACTCGGTGACAGGACAAATCCTGTCGCCAAGCCGGCATGCCGTCGTGGCGGGGTCCGCCGGCCATCTGTGGGAGTACTGGATCGGTCGGCTGCGGCAACCGGCACCGGCGCGATCGGTCCGCAGGTACAGCCCAGCGGACCGAGTGCGCTTCCCTGCGGTTGTGTCCGCCCCCGACACGCGGGTAGGTGGTAATTCTTCGGCCAGGATGCGGCCGCCATAGCTGTCGCGTCCAATCGCGCGGACCCCACTGCGTCGATTACCGCCGAGGTGACTTGTGCGCAGCAGGGCAGGCGGATGCTCACCGCTGACGACATGTCCGCCCCTAAGAAATGAAACAAACCGATTGGCCCGTTTTCTGGTAACGTCTGCTTCGTCATGGTGGTCACATGACGACGCGGACGTCTCGGGCACACGAGTCGGCACACGCGAGGGGTGGAGTGCAGGTGTCGCCTGAGCTGCTGGTTGGGCGGCACCTGCACCCAACGCGCTCGCACACGCCGAAACGCACCGCTCTGGCAGGACGGCAACGCGCTGACCGTCGCGGCGCACCTCGAATGGGCGGGCGAGCCGGTGTCCACATTCCCGCTGGCGGGTGTACCCGGCGAAACAGTGCATTCACGCCACCGTTGGGACGACAATTCGAAGATGAACTCCACCACCGAGGAACAGCACATCAGCGTGGTGCGACAACGCCTGGCGGCACGATTTCCGACCATCGATTCCGGAGTGATCAACCAGGCGATCGACACCGCACACCACCAGTTCGACGGACGACCAGTACGTGACTTCGTTCCGTTGCTCGTCGAACGCGCTGCTCTCAGGTCCCTCACTGACGACACCTAGCGCACGGGTTCGGTGTTGGGCTCACTCCCGACGCGGAGGCACTGGTCGGCCGCAACGTCTCGACATACGGGACCCCGCCGAGCCGCTGGTGTCGGTTCGGCACCGACGTCAGCGAGGCGGGGTCGAGGTGTCGCATCCTGATGGGTCGACGTGGGTTGCCGCGACACTCCCTCAGCGTAAGCGTCGCCCAGAAGTGTGGGAGAGAAAGCGACCGGGAAGTCTGGGTGAACGTTCTCGGGCGCCTCGGTGGTCGAACTCCCGGTGCCGCTACGACCGACCCGCTCCGCGCTGGCCGCCGTCGACCGCCCTCGTCCGGCCCATCGTGCCACGGAATACCAGGTCAGCGGTGGTGGATTACGCGAAACGCTCGTGAACTTCTGAACAACACGAAGACGCCGAGGGGCTCGAATGGTTACGCTCTGCATGCTTTTTCGTATCGGTTGCAGTACGTACTGAATGGGGATCGGCATGACGAACATCAGCACAGCTCGGCCCGGATACAAATCCTTCACCCGCCTGGCGGCGGTCGCAGGTATCGCCGTACTTGCCATGGTGATGGGTAACGGCACCGCCTCGGCCGGTGTCGACAACTCCAGTTCCGTCATCGACGCGGACGGCAACCGCATCGAGGTCCTGCAGGGCGACACGCAGTATCAGGTCGTCCCGCCGCTCGACGGCGTACCGACCAGTGTCGAGTTCTTCCACAACGGATACGCCGCGGTGAACATCAGCGGTCCCGACGCCGCGGAGTTCGAGGCCACACAGCTCACCGTCGGATACCAGATCGGTTACCCGGTTGCGCTGGCCGGTGCGACCATCGTCCTCAATTCGCCCGGCCTCGGGTTCGCGATCGGGTCGGACACCGGAATCGACCTGGGGCTCGTCCCTGACTTCACGCTGGATCTGAGTGCGGGGACCAACGCGGAGCTGGCGGGTGACATCATCCCGTCGCAGGAGCTGGACATCGACCTGGAGCCGGGAGGTATCACCGAGGTCCCGCTGCTCGAGGGTCAGGAGTTCGACGGACCCGAGGCGCTGGTCCGGATGCAGGGCGTTCACGGTTCCATCTCCGGAGCGATCGGACCGGTCACCATCCGACCGTATGCGAAGGCCGTCACAGCCAACGGTGACACCGTCATGACCTACGGTGTGCCGCAGAAGCTCAACTGACCGGTGCTGGAACAGGTTTCCGTGGAACGCAACGGGTCGCCATCCCGATCGTGGATGGCGACCCGGCGCGGTTGTTCGCCTGGCGCGACAACGCCTACGACGCCACTAGTTCCTGGATCTTTTCGCGGGCAGCCCGCTCGATGAGCAGGAGCACGAAGTCGTGTACCTTCCGGTCCGCGAAGCGGCTGTGCGCAGAGCGTACAACCTCGTCGATGGTGTCCCGGGAGACGTCCGGGTACCGAGACTGGAGGCCGTCGATGACCCTGGTGAGATGGAGCCGCTCTTCATCGTTCCGCCGAATTCGGCGATGGGGTCAAGCCGCACCGAAGTCACCGGTTCGCCTCGTCCTCGGCGGGTCCCGCTCTGGCCGAGACGCTGTTCACACCGCGGGTCGGGTCGCTGACATGGGCAAACGCACCGCAAGCCAGGGCCTGCCGCTCCCGTCAGAAGCACGCGTCACGGGGGATGCAAGAACTGGTGTGCGCGAATCTGTGACGAAGGGCATCACCGGAGCGGATCGTCGAGAATGGTCAACTTGCACCGGCCGACGGAGGCCGCACGATGTCGGCGCCGGGTCGCCTGCCGCTTTCGACCCCTCACCTTGACTCGCGACAGAACTGCCGGAGTCGGTGAAGGCTCGCTGAGCGAAAGTAGCTAATCGTCACTCATTTCCACTGCGCTTGGCGATTGTCCCATCGGCCACGCGACAGCGGACGTGCGGAATTTCCTATCGCGCGGGCCTACTCCTCCTATCGTCGCTGCATGCCACCGCCCCGGCGCGGGCCGGGACGGTAGTTCGCGGCGCGGCGTTCACCGCACCGTCACCCCCGGCTGCTGAGGTGTCTCCGGGAAACACGGAACAACCGAGGAGATGCGGGTGGCGCGAATAAGACTCGAAGGTGTGTCCAAACAATTCGGCACCGCGCAGGTAGTGCGTGAGGTCGACCTCGACATCGCCGACGGAGAGTTCATGGTTCTCCTCGGACCGAGCGGGTGCGGGAAGTCGACGCTGCTGCGTCTGATCGCCGGCCTCGAGAGCCCGTCGTCGGGCCGCATCCTATTGGGCGAGAACGACATCACCAGGACACCACCCCGACAGCGGGACGTTGCGATGGTGTTCCAAAGCTATGCCTTATACCCGCATTTGACCGTCGCGAAGAACATCGGCTTCCCCTTGCGTGCCCGCAGACGGTCGAAGGACGAGATCCGGGAGCGGATCACCACCGTGGCGTCGGCGCTCGGTCTGCAAGACCACCTGGACCGGCGCCCCGCCCAGCTTTCCGGCGGACAACGCCAGCGGGTGGCGCTGGCACGGGCGATGGTTCGCGACCCCGGGGCGTTCCTGATGGATGAGCCGCTGTCGAATCTCGATGCCGCGTTGCGTAGCGCGACCCGCACCGAGCTCATCGACCTGCACCACCGGCTGAGGTCGACATTCCTGTACGTCACCCACGACCAGGTCGAGGCGATGACGATGGCGACACGAATCGCGTTGCTGAACAATGGGACGATCGAGCAGGTCGGTACACCGACTGAGCTGTACGACACTCCGCGTTCGACGTTCGTCGCCGCCTTCCTCGGCGCGCCACCGATGAATCTGTTCGACGCAACGGTGATCGAGCGGGCCGGGAAACTGCACCTCGTCGCCGACTGCGTCGACGCGCCACTCGGGTTGTTCGCCGGGTCGGCGATCGGACCGCAGAAGGTGACCGCCGGCATCCGGCCGGAACGCATCCGGCTGAACGGCACCGATGTCCAGCTCCGCGGTGTCGTCACCGCATCGGAGAACCTGGGCAGCGAAGAGATCCTGCACGTCACCGTGGGCAGCAGCGTCATTCGCGTCCGCGCTCCACGCCCGGTTGCCGCGCAGGTCGGCGACGCCGCCGCGTTGAGTGTCAGCCCCGAGGACATTCAACTGTTCGACTCCGGGACCGGCCGTCGGCTGGTCTGGCACGTTCCCCACGAGCAAGGGGCATCGCCACGCGATGCCTCGCTGTCGGTGGCATGAGCGCCGGCACGGTTCACGAGCCCCCACACACGAACAACAGGAGAACCTCAGTGAAGAAGACCCTGCCCGGGCTGGGCGTGCTGGTGACCAGCGCGTTGGTCCTGACCGCCTGCGGCGGCCTCGGCACCACAACCACGGATCCCGTGGCGAACAGCACCGATCCGGTGCCGGAACTCGCTCCGGACCAGAATGTGTCGATCGTGTTCGAAAGCTACAACTACGGTATGGCGGGAGCGTGGACCGACACCTTCAACGCCCTGATCGACGACTTCACCAAGCAGAATCCGAACATCCACGTCACAGCGCAGAAGCCGCAGGGCAACAGCCCGAACCCGGCCACCGACACGATCTCGAGCATCCAGAGCCAGACCGTGGCCGGATCGCCCCCGGACGTCGCGCAGCTCGGGTTCAGCGACCTGGACTTCACGATCCACCAGCTCGGCGCCCACTCGCTCGACGACCTTGTCGGCAAAGATGCGGTGCAGAAGAATTTCGACGGCGCGAAGCACTCGTACGCCCCGACCGCGCGCACTCTCGGGGACTGGGGAGGCGCCACCTACGGTGTGCCCTTCGTCTTTTCCACTCCCGTGTTCTATTACAACGCAACACTGTTCGAGCAGTCCGGGCTCGACCCGGCGACACCGCCGAAGACGTGGGACGAGGTCGCGGCCGCAGCGGCCGCGATCACCACCAGAACCGGCAAGGGCGGCGTGTACCTCGACTGCCTGACCAAGACCTCGAAGGACTGGTGCTTCCAGAGCCTCGTCCGGTCCAACGGCGGGCGGGTCATCGCCGAGGACCGGTCGTCACTCACGTTCGCTGACGACCCCGCGGTGCAGGTAACGGAGATGGCCCAGAACCTGGTGCAATCGGGATCGACCCCCAAGCTGAGCCAGCAGCAGGGCTACGAGGCCTTCGCTCGCGGAGATATCGGCATGATCCTC
Source organism: Rhodococcus sp. A14 (assembly GCF_011603105.1). NCBI lineage: Bacteria > Bacillati > Actinomycetota > Actinomycetes > Mycobacteriales > Nocardiaceae > Rhodococcus > Rhodococcus sp. A14. The sequence continues at coordinate 27,244 of NZ_JAAOQS010000069.1, forward strand.
GAGACCAGCGCGATCCAGGGCACCTTCGTCAAAGGTGCCAAGGACAAGTGGGACCTGCGCGCCACCACGATGCCCATCTTCGACGGCACGGCCCCTGTGCCCACCAACTCCGGGGCCTCCCTCTTCACATTCGCATCCGATCCCGCCAAGCAGCGCGCCTCGTGGGAACTGATCAAGTTCCTCACCAGCGAGGAGGCCTACACGAAGATCGCGCAGGGAATCGGGTACCTCCCGCTGCGCACCGGACTCGTCGACGATCCTGCCGGATTGCAGGAGTGGTCGCAGAAGAATCCGCTGCTCGCACCGAACATCGCCCAGCTCGGCTCGATGGAGCCGTGGATCTCGATGCCCGGCAACAATTACCTGCAGATCCGGGACGGCATGATGGATGCCGTCGAAGCGGTCGTCTACCAGGACGCCGACCCGAAATCCACCCTCGACGCCGCCCAGAAGCAGGCCACCGCGCTTCTGCCCACCCAGTGACCCCCGCCGACGTCACGGTGATTCACCTGACGGACACCCACATCCGCGCCGAGGGTGACCTCGTCCACGGCACGATCGACACCCTCGACAACCTCGCCCGCGCACTCGACCGCATCGTCGGATCCCGGCAGCGCGTGGACGCGGTGGTGTTGTCGGGCGATCTCACCGACAACGGGGCACCGGAGGCTTACCGGCGGTTGCGCGAGGTTGTCGAGCCGGCGGCCGCCGAACTCGGGGCGCAAATTGTCTACGCCATGGGCAATCACGACGACCGCACCGCCTTCCACACCGAACTACTCGGACTCGACTCCGGCAGTGGTGATCTCGAGGCCCCACACGACGCGGTCCACGACATCCACGGTCTCCGGGTGATCGTGCTCGACAGCACCACACCCGGGAGACACGAGGGTTGGCTGACGGACGAGCAGCTGGCATGGCTCGACGAGGAACTGTCCCAGCCCAGCGGGCGGGGAACGCTCCTCGTCCTGCATCACCCGCCGATTCCGTCGCCGGTCGCCACGGTGAACTACCTCCGCCTCCAGGACCCCGACCGGCTCGCGGCTGTTCTGGCCGGCTCCGATGTGCGGATGATCCTCTGTGGGCACTCCCATCTGACGAGCTCAGGGGCGGTCGCGAGGATCCCGGTGTGGGTCGGCCCGGCCCTGTCCTACCGGGTGGACCCGATCGCGGGGGTGGGCAGCCACCGCGGCGTCGCCGGCCACGGCTTCAGCCGGATCGATGTCCTCGAATCCACGGTGGTCGCCACCGCGGTCGAGACGACCCCCGCCGAAACGGTCTACGACATCCCCGAACAGGACATGCTCGCCCGGTTGCATGCCCTCCAGCTCCGGGCGGGGTGAGGAGGCGATCGTGTTCGTTGCCGTACCGGATCTTGCTGACGCGACAACACCCGTCCGGGAACCGGTGGCGGTGCCTGCCATCCGTACCCACCCTCTGCGGAGGGTGGTGCGGGTGGCCGAGCCGTACCTGTACCTGACACCGGCTGTCGCATTGTTGGTCGTGTGGACCTACCGCCCGCTCGTTCAGGCGGCCCAACTCTCCACCTACTCCTGGAACCTGCTTCCGACCACCCCCATGGTTCCCGTCGGCCCGGACAACTACCGCCGGCTGCTCGAGCTGCCGGCGGTCGGTGGCTCCGTCTGGCGGACAGTCATCCTCATCGTCGGTCTGTTGCCGTTCACGCTCGTGTTACCGGTGGTCGTCGGATTCGCCACCCGCGGCGTCCACGGCCGGGCCCGGGCGATCTACCAGAGCCTGATCTTCGCACCCTTTCTCGTCGCCCCTGTCGCGAGCGCGGCGGTGTGGCAATGGCTCCTCGACCCAGGTGCCGGAATCGTGAACCGGGTGCTGGGCTCAAACACCAATTGGATTCACGAACCGGCGACGGCGCAATGGGTGATCGTCGCCATCACCGGGTGGCATTTCATGGGTTTCGCCGTGCTGGTGGTGTCGGCCGGGATGGCCGGCATCAGCGGGGACTACGCCGAGGCCGCGCAAGTCGACGGCGCGACACGGCGGCAGATCGACTGGTGGATCACCCTGCCACTGTTGTCGCCCACCCTGGTGTTCCTCGGACTCATGACCGTGCTGCTGAGCGCGCAGTGGACCTTCCCGCTCATCGACACCCTGACCCAGGGCGGACCGTCGCAGGCGACGACCAACATCTACTACTTGTTGTGGGACTACGGGTTCCACAGCTTCGACGCGGGCCTGAGTGCCGCCGCGGGCATCATGCTGTTCGTCGGATTCGGTCTCGTTGCGGGTGTTCTCGTGTGGATCTCGGAAAGGATCTCGTTCCATGACGACTAGCCAATCACTCGCACCCGAGCCGTTGTGGCGGCGAGCACGGGGACATGCGGTCCTCGTCGCCATTGCCCTCGGGTGCATCTTTCCCATCTATTGGCTGCTTGCGACGTCACTGCGACGGCCCGACGACGTCGGCTCCCTCTCCCCCGTTCCGTGGCCGCTGTCATTGGGCAACTATGTGGACGCGACCGAGAAAGTCGACGTGATCCGCCTGCTCGCCAACACGTTCGCCGTCTCAGGCGTCTCAGCGGCTGGTCAGCTCCTCGTGGCTCTGCTTGCCTCGTACGCGTTCGCGATGTATTCGTTCCGCTTCCAACGGCTGATCTACCTTGCGTTCGTCGGAACCTGGTTGGTGCCGTTCCAGGTCACGATGCTCCCCAACTATGTACTGCTGTACCAAATGGGACTGATCAACAACCTCGTCGGTGTGATCGTGCCGACACTGTGCTCCGCGCTGGGTGTCCTGATGCTCCGCCAGCACATGGCCAGCTTCCCGAAGGAACTGGTCGCAGCGGCCACACTGGACGGCCGTTCCTCGTGGTCGATCCTCTGGACCGTCGTGGTACCGAATCTGCGTCCCGCATTGGCGGCGCTGTCGATCCTGCTGTTCATCAATGCCTGGAACGAGTACTTCTGGCCCGCGGTGGTCTTGCAGCGCAGCAACGCCGTCGTTCAATTGGGGCTGAGGAGTTTCATGGGAACCGAGGGCAACGACTGGGGGCCGATGATGGCCGTCGCGGGTCTGGCATGCCTCCCGGTGTTCGCGCTCTACGTCGTCCTGCAGCGGCACATCGTCAACGCGTTCGTCCGATCCGGACTGAAATAGGTCTCGGAACATGGGGCGGAACAGTGACCGGGCCGCCCTCGCCGCGTTCCAGTTCGTCGGAATCGTCGACGCAGTCGAGGAAGGAGAACACCGCAGGATTCACCTCGCCGCCCCGCCATACCGCGTACAGGTCGATCGTCGGAATCGGATCGACCAATCTCACCGCCACAGTATTCACGCCCATCGCATCGAGTCCGCCCGAATTGGCGCGCGGCAGCGACGCGAACCCGACCAACGGCTTGACCGACACCATGTGAGCCGTCGCGCCCGGGTCGTCGGCGGTCTGAGCGACGTCGAGCGAGATTCGAGAATCGGACGCCGCGCCGAAGATGGAGTCGTACATAGCGGGGCACTGATCGCGCGAGAACATCACGCACCCCTGGGTCGCCAACTCGGCGAAACGAACCGCAGCCCGCCCCGCCCATCTGTGGCCCTTGCCTACGACGGCGACGAGTGGAATTTTCCCCAAGACCAGCCGGTACCGGAAGTCGGCCGTCCGCGGATGCCCGTACACCAGCGCTATGTCGAGCGTGCCGCCCGCGAGATCGACGAGCTGCGGTCCGGTTCGCTTCTCCCACAACGACACCACGACATCCGGGTGCTCTGCGCTCATCCGCGCCAGCGCCGCCGGCAGGACGTGCCTGCTGGCCGGCATGTTGTATCCGATGTAGAGGGTGCCGGAGCGGCCGTCCGCGGTGGCTTTCGCTATCCGCGTCGCCCTCTCCATGTGGGAGACGATCAGCCTGGCCTGTGTCACGAATTCCCGGCCCGCGGAGGTCAACCTGACCTCGTGCGAGTTCCGCGCGACGAGTCTCACACCGAGAGACTTCTCGAGCTTCTGTAGTTGTGAGCTGAGGGACGGCTGGGAGAGGTGCAGCCGCGAAGCGGCCCGGCCGAAATGTAATTCCTCGGCAATCGTGATGAACGCGACGAGATGTCTGAACTCCATAGTCACTCCCCGGCGACAGCGCCGCCTCGTGTCCGGTGGCTCGCTCTACAAGGCTAGCGTCGAGTCGAAACCGGGGGTGAACTACGCGAGTACGGCCTTCGCCGCGGACGTGACTTCTTATTTCTTGTCTTCGGCCTTGCCGACGCCTCCTTGATGCGCGGGTCCCACTCCGGAGTCGCTGCCCTCGGTCTCGGCGGCGTGTGCGGCGGGCTTCTCCTCCGCGGGCGAGGCCACCGCACCGCGGGGTGTCTCCCCGGGTTTCGGCGACTGCATTCCGCCGGAGTCCACATGGTCGTCGTGCTCCGGGCGTCCTTCCTTCGTGCTGGTCGTCCGGCCGTCGTAGGGCGGTGTGGCCGGCTCCGCGTCGCCGGGAGGCAGCGAGCCGCCGGCGGGCGCAGGGTTCGTGCCCGATTCCGCGGAAGAGGTGACCTCTTCCTGATCCAGAGACCCCGGCTTGCGGCCCGTCTGGCCTGCTCCGGCCTGGTCCGGTCCCGCGTCGCGTGAGCCCTTGGGGCCGCGCTCGGACTGTGGTTCCTCGTTCAACTGCGTGCCTGGTTCGGTGCCCATGATCACTCCTTTCCGACGTAGCACAACGCCGGATTCCTACTTCGTGTGTGATTGATATCTGTTGTAGCTATGCCCTGGGGCGCGAATGCGAAACCGCGTCTCCCGATCGGGGCACGGTGTGGCGCTGCGCCCCTCCTGATTCGGTTTGCGAACGGTTGGGCACTCCGAGAAGAGCGGACCGTACAGCAACGATGCGGCGCCGATCCCACGGATTTTTCAGCGAGGAGCTACGCCCGTGCCCAAGAACAACCCGCCCATTCCCGGTACTCCCGGTTCCGGTACCCCGTCGCTCGCCGAGCCCACGGAACCCACCGAGCCGTTGCCTCCCAAGCCCGATCAGCGGGCTCCCGCGCTGGGAACCGCGACCGGGCAACCCGTCGAAGGTCCGGATACGGCCCGCGGCCAGCAGGGTGAGCACCTCACCACGGCGCAGGGCGCGCGGCTGTACGACACCGATCACTCGCTCAAGGCGGGAACCCGGGGACCGACCCTGCTCCAGGACCACCATCTCCGTGAGAAGATCACGCACTTCGATCACGAGCGGATCCCGGAGCGGGTGGTGCACGCACGCGGTGCGGCCGCCCACGGCGTCTTCCGCGGATACGGTTCCGCCGAACCGATCAGCAAGGCGGCGTTCCTCGGCAAGGACGTCGAGACGCCGGTCTTCGTGCGGTTCTCCACCGTCCTCGGCTCCCGGGGGTCGGCCGACGCTGTACGCGACACCCGAGGCTTCGCGACCAAGTTCTACACCGGCGAAGGCACTTTCGACCTGGTGGGAAACAACATTCCGGTGTTCTTCATCCAGGACGGCATCAAGTTTCCGGACGTCGTTCACGCCGCCAAGCCGCACCCGGATCGCGAGATTCCGCAGGCGCAGAGCGCGCACGACACGTTCTGGGATTTCGTGTCCCTGCACACCGAGGCCACCGCGCACACGTTGTGGAATATGTCCGACCGCGGCATTCCCCGCTCGTACCGGATGATGGAAGGCTTCGGCGTCAACACCTTTCGGATGGTGAACGCGGCGGGTGAGAGTTCGCTCGTCAAGTTCCACTGGAAGCCGAAACTCGGTGTGCACTCACTGGTGTGGGAAGAAGCGCAGATCGTCAACGGCATGGACCCCGACTACCACCGCCGCGATCTCGCCGACGCGATCGAGTCCGGTGCGTACCCGGAATGGGAGCTGGGCATCCAGGCGTTCCCGGACACCCCGGACCAGACGTTCGAGGGCATCGACCTGCTCGACCCGACCAAGATGGTGCCCGAGGAACTGGCCCCCGTGCAGCCGATCGGGTTGATGACGCTCGACGCGAATCCGACGAACTTCTTCGCCGAGACCGAGCAGGTGGCGTTCCATCCCGGGCATCTCGTTCCCGGGATCGACGTCACCGACGACCCGCTTCTGCAGGCGCGGCTGTTCTCCTACCTCGACACCCAGATCAGCAGGCTCGGTGGGCCCAACTTCGGGCAGATACCGATCAATCGGCCCCAGGCCGAGGTCAACGACATGCTGCGCGACGGCATGCACCAGACGGGAGTCCACCCGGGTGTCGCGCCGTATCGACCGAACTCCCTCGACGGCGGTTGCCCGTTCCTGGCCGGCGCGGACGCTGCCTTCGTGGAGGTTCCGGTGCCGATGCCGGAGTCGACGAAACTACGCGCCGCCCCCGCGAGCTTCGACGACCACTTCTCGCAGGCCCGACTGTTCTATGCGAGCCTGAGCCCGGTCGAGCAGGCGCACGTCGCGGAGGCCTACACGTTCGAGCTGGGCAAGTGCTACGAGCAGGTGATCAAGGAGCGTGCACTCGAGGTCGTCGCGAACATCGACCCCGGTCTGTGCGAGCAGGTGGCGACGGGTCTCGGCCTTCCGGCGCCAGCGCCGAGCGTCGCCTTCGACGTGGCACCGACGCCCAGTCCCGCGCTGTCGCAGGTCGGTGCCGAGTGGCCGCTGGACGGGAGGATCATCGGCATCGTCGCCGATGACGAGTCGGATCTGTCCGAGGTGGCCGACGCGGTCGAGATGATCGGCAAGAACAGCATGGTGCCGCTCGTCATCGGACCGCACGGTGGCGAACTGGGGTCGGGCAAGGGCGCCGTCCCGGTGTCCCGGACGTTCCTCACGATGCGGTCGGTGGAGTTCGACGCGATTCTCGTCGCGGCGCCGGCGTCGGACCCGCGGGTGCACGTGTTGCTGACGGAGGCATTCCGGCACTGCAAGGCGATCGGGGGTTGGGCCGCCGGTCGCGGCCTCCTCGAAGCCGCCGGAATCCCGGCCGAGGCTCCGGGCATCGTGATCGCCGACGACGCGTCCGCACTGTTCGACGGGATCACTGCGCTGATGAAGTCCCACCGGGTCTGGGAGCGTCAGGTGTGACGTGACCCGGTTGTGAAGTGAATGGTGTGGACGAGAACCGCGAGAACTTGCTGTCCGCGCAGTGCGCCGTCCTCGGTCGAACTACCCGGCGTCCGGCGCGTCCTCGACCTTGCGGCGCACACCGAACACCCGACCTCCGGAGCAAAGGATGAAAGACAACACGCCACTGCGGGTGGCGGTACCGTCGCCCGCCCGAATACCAGGAGGACATAGTCATGAACGAGCAGAACACGTCCGGACAAGCGCGCAAGGGTCTCCTCGACTCGGTCAAGGGCAAGGTGAAGGAAGTGGCCGGGGCCGTGACCGGCAACGACTCGCTGGCCACCGAAGGACAGCTGCAACAGGCGCAGGCGCAGCAACGTAGAGAGGCGAACAGTGCGGAGGCCGTGGCCAGGGCGGAAACCTCGCAGGCCGCAGAGGAACTCGGCCAGGTGCGTCGTGAGAGTGCCGAGGAACGCGCTGCGATCGGGGCCGAGACGGCGGCCGCCGAAGAAGCTGCCCGGAACCGGCAGCAAGCAGAGCACCGGGCCGCGGAGCAGCAACAGCACCGCCAGGTCGCGCAGGAGCAGTCCCGCGCGGCGGCCGACGCCCGCGACGAAGCGGCCCGGGCGGAGACCGTCGAACGGGCGAAGACGGTCGCCGCCGCCGAAGAAGCCGTCGACGCCACCGACGAACACCGGCGGGCTGTCCGTGAAGCGAACGCCGCCCGCGACGAGGCAGAACGAGTTCGGCGCGCCGCCGAGGGCCTCAGCAACGACGCCGGCCTGTCCTGATCCACTCCCTACGAATAATCGGAGATTCCATGAACGTCCTTACCGTCCCCATCACGCTCTTGCGGTTGCAGTACACGATCCTGCGGATTCCTCTGCAACTCGTCGAAGACCAGTTGATGTCCCGGCTGGCAACCGAATCGCCGGCCCGGCTGATGTACGAGCGCACTCTGGGCGTGCTCGACGGCGCCGTCGGCAGTGCACTCGGGGACCGTGACACCGAGCGGCGCGGCGACGCACTGACCGAGCGCAGCGACGCACTGGCCCGGGCGGCAAAACTCGAAGAAGAGGCTGCACGCACCGAGGCCGAGGCCGACACTGCACTGGAAACCAAGCGTAAGCAGGTTCAGAAGGAGCAGGCGGCAGCGCGCGAGGCGAAGCAGCGGGACGTCGAACAGGCACGCCGACGCGAGGTCGAGCGCAAACAGGCGGCTGAACGGGACGCCGAGCACCGCAAGCAGGTCGCGAAGAAGAACGCCGATCAACTTGCCGCCCAACGCACCCAGGCGGCAGAGGCCGAGCACCGCGCCGAGCAGACCGAACTCCGGGAAGCCGAGAAGGTGGCGGCAGTGCCGGCCAAGGCCCGGCTGAAGGACGCCGCGAACAAGCAGGACGAGGCAGCGGACAAACGTGCTCGTGCCGACCGCGCCGAGAAGCTGGCCGAGGCGGAAAAGGACAAGCGCCGGAACGAGACGGCAGTCAAGGGGCAACGGTGATCTGACACTCAGGCTCGCTCGGCGCGAGTCCCGTCCCTTCTGAGTCGAGCGTTGTCGCTCTCGAGCCGGCTATTGGCCTCGACGAGGCGATCGTTGTCGCTCGCGAGCTCGGTGTTGAGGTGCTCGAGATCGAGGACGCGAGCGATGCCCGTCAGGTTGACCCCGTCCGCGATCAGCTCGGCGATGCGCCGCAAGCGAAGGAGGTCATCGTCGCTGTAGCGGCGTGTTCCGCCGCTGGTGCGGGCAGGGTTTATCAGGCCGTGCTGCTCGTAGAAACGCAGCGCCTGGGTGCCGAACCCGGAGAGCTCGGACGCCACGGTGATGCCGTAGACCCCCTGTTTGGCTCGCGACTTGTCGTCGTTCGACATCGCGTCCTCCTCGAGAATCGAGTCCGCCGAACCCTCTTGCGAGGAGCTAGAGCGTTTGCTATAACGAATCTACAGCATTTGCTGAAGGTTACCTATCACGATTCGGGTTTCTGGAGGTGGAAACAATGTTGATGCGCACTGATCCATTCCGCGATCTCGACCGCCTGACTCAGCAGATCCTCGGCACCACGGCGCGACCGGCGGCCATGCCGATGGACGCGTGGCGCGAAGGCGAACAGTTGGTGGTCGAGTTCGACCTGCCAGGGGTGGACGCCGATTCCGTCTCGCTCGATGTCGAGCGCAACGTTGTGACCGTTCATGCTGAACGCCCCGCGCGCGCCGACAACCAGGAAATGCTGGCCTCGGAGCGACCGAGGGGCGTATTCAGCCGGCAGCTGTTCCTCGGCGACAACCTCGACACCGACCGGATCACCGCCAACTACCAATCGGGGGTGCTCCGGCTGACGGTCCCGGTGGCCGAACGCGCCAAGGCCCGGAAGATCGAGATCACCCACAGCGACGACAGAAAGGCCGTCAGCGCCTGACCCGCGCCGATCCGACACACAGCGGGAGGGATGACCACGATGGTGTACGCACAGATCAGCCCTTCGACCGTGGAAGCGGAACTGCCACAGGTCGAGTACGTGTGGGATGACCTCGAATGCCAGCTGTTGGCAGCCGAGGTGGACCTGATCTTCGCCGACGCGCCCGCACCGGTCCTCACGGACGTGGCACCGACTTCGACAACGGACGTCCCCGGCGAGAAGACGAGGCCGCCGCTGCACGCGGTGGCACCCACCATGCGGCGCAGGGGTCCGAACCCGGCAGTAGATGCCACCCAACGCTCTCCGCCGCACGGGAACACTTGACGTTGTCCATCCGTAGTCCCCGGCCTGCCGTTCTCGCGCTGGACGGGCCGGGGGCTACTTCGCGCTCGCACGCTGGGCATTCCCGCCGTGAGCTCCTTGCGTTGAGACGTACCGCGTCGCACGATATCTTTATCGGGAACCATAGATTAATTGGTGCAAACCACGTAGAAAGGGGTTTGGCGTGTCCGCGCACGGCGGCTGGGGCGGAGATGTCGAGGCGATCGGAAAGACACTCGACGCATTGCGTCGACTTCTCGAAGAAGAAGTGTCCGGACACACTCAGCTGCAACGACTGTGCGAGTGGGCCGTCGATGCCGTCAGCGGCGCGGAGATGGCTGGGGCGGTTCTTTCCTATGGCGCTGGGGGCAGTGGGTCGGTGGCGTGCACGGATCCTCGCATCGCCTCGATCGAGGGTGCCCAGATACGGACAGGCATGGGCCCGGGTCCTGTCGCTGCGGACACGTGCGCGGTACTGAGAGGTGAATTCGGTGAGGGGGTGGTTCGGCGCTGGCCCGCGTTGGCGTCCGCGGTTGAAGCTGCCGGTTTCGAGTCGGGCAGTTTTCTATGTGCTCCGCTGTCCGTGGGAGACGTCCTGGGATCGCTGAATCTGTACAGCCGCGTCGGCCGAGCCTTCTCGGAATTCGATGCTGCCCTGCTCCGGGTGTACGCCAGCCTGATTGCGTCGACGATTCGGCTCGCACGAGATGGTCGGGAGGCGCGTGAGGAAGCGGCGGGTCTGGTCAAAGCCATGGAGTCGCGCAGCATCATCGAGCAGGCGAAGGGCATCGTCATGGCAACCGGGGGTGTGTCCGCGGACGAGGCCTTCGATTTCCTCGTCGTCAGCTCGCAGCAGAGAAACATCAAACTCGCTCGGCTGGCGAAGGAACTCGTCGATCTGACGTCCGGTGCCGACGGGGTGAAAGCAATTGCAAGGACACGGGATTACTCTCGCTCGCGGCAGGGTACTTCGATACTCACGTCTTCGTCGTGTCCGGACGCGACGACGGCCAGGCTCCCCGGTTAAGCCCATAGCCGGCGGAGCCGCCCACAAGGGATGTGGGGAGCGTGCGGACGGCGCGTCGGTGAGGGGCTCCTCAACCGCGGAGCCTTGTCCCTCAACTCCAGCATCCGCGCACCCATCTCCTGAAGTTGTTTACTCCCCAATTCTTCTCGTACCTTCGGGAACCACTCCTGCTCTTCTTCTTCGATATGATGCTCGACGCTTTCGATCGGGACGGTGGTCTTCGCGTCGAACCGCTCGTCGTCGGGTGACATCGCTGCCAGCTCGACGACCAGCACGTCCGCGACGTGGTGCTCTTCGTAGGATTCGAGGATGTCGTCCTCGAGGTCGGGGGCGAGATCGCGCACTTCCGGATACATGCCCTCGTTCTCGATATAGGTGTGCACCGTGAGGGCCTCGATGATCTCGTCGACGATGCGACCTTTTTCCACGCGGGCGTTCGGCCGTGACTGTTTCGCAATGGGGTGCTGGGGTACCACTCGGGAACAGGCATTCGAGTTCCTACCCTCCGGGAAAGGCACTCCATGACTCGACCGGTGCGTCATCGACGACGCACACACCATTCCGGCTCGACGCCCTGATCGTCGGTGCGGTGTTCCTCGGCGTCGCCATGGTCGCGCTCGGGTTCCGGCTCTCTCGTCACACCGCGGCGACCGCGTCCCGAGCCGGGACGCTGTAATTATCGGACCGTTCCCCAACTGGGGCGCCTTCCTGCAGCCATCTTTTCGACCGACCCGAGGAGTGGTAATGAGCGATTCCGGCGCGGGGGACCTCAGCCGCACCATGGCCGAGCTGGCCCGCAGTCTCTCCGGCCCACGCACCCTCGACGAACGCCTGCGCGCGGTCACCGCCGCAGTTGTCGAGCTGATGCCGCACGAAACGTGCGCGGGCATTCTGCTCATCTCCGGTGGCAATAAGTTCGAGACCGTCGCGCCGACATCCGAGCTGCTCCGAACGCTCGACCACGCTCAGCAACAACTCGGGCAGGGACCGTGTGTGGCGGCGGCGCTCAACAATCTCGTGGTGCGAAGCGAAGACCTTCGCTCGGAATCGCGGTGGCCGCAGTTCGCTGCCGCCGCCGTCGATGTGGGGATTCTCAGTTCGATGTCCTTTCAGCTGTATACGTCCGAAGGGAAGATGGGAGCACTCAACCTGTTTGCATTCTCGCCGAACGCGTTCGGTCCCAACGAGGAAGCAGCAGGCGAGGTTCTCGCCGCCCACGCCGCGCTAGCACTCACCGCTGTACGGACCGAAGAGCAGCTGCGATCAGCGGTTGCCTCACGCGACGTCATCGGGCAGGCGAAGGGAATGCTGATGGAGCGATTCGACATCGACGCGATCCGTGCGTTCGAGCTGCTCACCAGACTCTCTCAGGAAACCAACACCCGGTTGAGTGTTATCGCACAGCGGATTACCGAACGTAGATGAGAACCGGCCACGAACCACGAATCGGTGAAATCGCCCGTGCTCGAGTGGCGACCCGGCGGTGTCAAGCTCCCGCCCGTGCACGAAGCGCGGTCAACAGCCCACGGCGCGTGCCCGTGAGCGGATCGATCTGCGGGGGCGAGTCGGTGAACTTGCGTTCCGATGCAGTCTCGGGTGCGTCGTCGGCGGTTGCCCTGAGGAACTTGTTCGGCAGCGCCAGCTTGGCGATGGTCCGCCACGACTTGAAGTACTGCACCGGCAGCGAACCCGTCGTGTAGGGCAGGTCGTACTTCTGGGCCAGCGCCTGCACCCGCACGGAGATCTCACGCAGGCGGTTGCTCGGCAGGTCCGGGAACAGATGATGTTCGATCTGGTAGCAGAGGTTGCCACTCATGAACTCCATGACCGGGCCCGCCTCGAAGTTCGCGCTACCCAGCATCTGCCGCAAGTACCACTGACCCCGCGTCTCGTTTTCGAGGTCCTTCGTTGTGAACTTCTCGGCGCCGTCAGGAAAATGACCGCAGAAGATCACGGCGTTCGTCCACACGTTGCGGATCATGTTCGCCGTCAGGTTCGCGGTGAAGGTCGTCAGGAACGCCGGACCGGTGAGCGCCGGGTAGACGACGTAGTCCTTGCGCACCTGGCGGCCGACCTTCTCGAGCACCTCGCGGCACCTGCGCTCGAACTCCTCACGAGCGACACCGCCCGTAACCACCTTGCCGAGCTCGAGGTGCTGGAGGGCAACGCCGTATTCGAAGAACAACTGCAGCAACAGGTTGTAGACCGGGTTGCCGACGCTCAACGGCGTCCACTGCTGATCGCGAGTGACCCGCAGCATGCCGTAGCCCACGTCGTCATCCATCCCCAGCACATTCGTGTACTTGTGGTGAACGTAGTTGTGGGTCTGCTTCCAATGCTCCGAGAGCCCGGCGATGTCCCACTCCCAGAACGACGAGTGGATCTCCGGATCGTTCATCCAATCCCACTGACCGTGCAACACGTTGTGACCGAGTTCCATGTTCTCGATGATCTTGGCGGTGCCGAGCATCGCGGTACCCCCAAGCCACGCCGGTGGGAACAGGCTCGCGAACAACAGTGCACGCCCGCCGATTTCGAGTGACCGCTGCAGCCGGATCGCGTTTCTGATGTACCGGGCATCACTCTCCCCGCGCGAGGCTTCGATGTCTCGTCGGATCGTGTCGAACTCGATCCCGAGAGCCTCGACATCCGCCTCGGTCAGGTGGGTGTACATCTTGACATCCGAAATCGCCATGTCCTTACGCTACGGCAAGTTACGGAACCGTAGGTTACGCGCAGATGAGATGTGAGTTAGTTCGGAAGTCGTCGCCGGCGCGGTTTGGGTTCGGCAGCTGAGGGCAAGCTGTGCAGGAGGAGCGTTCGGACGACGATTCGGCTGACCGCTCGGGCCACACAACAGTCAGGAGACGTCATGCAGAAAGTGTTGATCTTCGCAGCGGGCGCGGCCGCGGGTTTCGTCCTGGGCACTCGGTCCGGCCGGCAAACCTACGAGAAGATGAGGCATCAGTCCCTCGAGCTCTGGCACAACCCCACCGTGCAGGAGAAGGTGAGCGAGGCGACGGAGACCGTGAAGGACAAGGCGCCGCAGGTGCAGCACAAGGTCGGCGAACTGGCGAAGAAGGCTACCCACCGTGGCACGGACACGAGCGCGACGGGCGCCCCGACCAACGGAGTGTCACTGGAGGACGCGGCGGGCCGCACTCCCACGGCCCCGCCGACCGTTACTTCACCGACGGAGGGCAAGCACACCCAAAGCCCGAACTGACCGGGTAGGCGGTGTTGCGGGCCGCTGAATTCTGCGCATTCCGACGTGAGTGCGCGGCATACTGTGGCAGTGGTTGCAGGGCGAGGATGGTCGAGCGCGCAGTGCCGTGGGTGTCGCTGTGGACACTGATGAGCTCCGTGGCTCGAATGCACCCCCACAGGGCGGAAGTTTCCGGTTCTACCTCGACGGCCAGCGCTGGGAATGGTCCGACCCCGTCGCCCGGATGCACGGCTACCACCCAGGCGAGATAGCCCCCACCACGGAACTGCTGCTCTCCCACAAGCATCCTGACGACCAACCTCAGGTCGCGGCCCTCTTCGACAAGATGATCCACGGCGGCGAGCCGTTCAGTAGCAAGCACCGCATCATCGACACCGAACGGCGCATCCACCACGTCATCGTGGTCGGCGATCGCATGCTCGACAAGAACAACCAAGTCGTCGGCACATCGGGGTACTACATCGACGTCACCGAAGCCTTGGAAACCGACCTCCGTGAGTTCAACGCGGCGCTCACCGAGGCCGTCGCCGAACTCGAACAATCGCGGGCGGTGATCGAGCAGGCCAAGGGTGCACTCATGCTCGTCTACGGCATCTCCTCAGAACGCGCCTTCGGCATCCTCACCTGGCGTTCACAGGAGACCAACACAAAACTTCATGCCCTCGCCGAGCGTTTCGTCGAGGCTCTCGCCGCCGAGGCGACCCTCCCCGAGTCGTTTCGCGCCCGGTTCGACCACTTGCTCCTGACCGCACACGAGCACCCCGACACCCAGCCGGGAGTACAGAACTGATCGTGGCCGGCACCCCCGCACGGCACCTGGGCCGAGCCAGGCGTCCCCCTATGCGGTGGTGACGTCGGGTGGGTCGGGAAGGTCGACGCCGAGAACGAAGTCGAGCCAGATGAGCGCGTCGGCCAGGGTTTCCGCGCGCATGGTGAGGTCGAATTGTCGCTCGGCCGCGGTGAGAGACCGCTCCACTTCCGCGTGATCCTCGGCGAGGACGGCCGACACTGTCCGCAGCACCCACCGCGCCGATGCCGGTAGGGCGTCGACGTCGACGTACCCGCCGTCCGCGAAGCGGAGGTCGAGGATGAACCTCTCCCCTGGGCCCGCGGCGCCCAGACGCGCGATGACCACGCCCACGATGGCATCGACGACCCAGGCGAGCACGTCGCCGTATTTCGGCCGCTCTCCGTCTGGGTGCGGTTCGGCGCACACTCGGGATATCTCGAACGAGAACCGGGCTGCGTCGCGGTCACCGACCAGTTGCATCAGCCGACCGCCGAGAGCTGCGGCCGTCGGGCTGGTGGGGTGGCCTGCGTTCGATCCCATACTGGAGAGTGCCCGGCCCCGGGAGCAGCCACACAGGCTGCCGTCACGCTCGTGCGCACATCACTGGCTGTTCCGGCAGCGTCGCAGTTGGCCGGACAGGTACCGCTTGGCGCGGCGATGTCCACCCACGTGGTCGAGTTCGGCGTCCAACGCGTTCAGGAGGGTCGCGAGCAGGCTCGCCTGCGGGGCCCAACCGTGTCGGCTCCGGCACTGCGCGAGCCAGTCGACCGGACCGGTATGGCCGCGGTCCGCGTTGCAGCGCCGACACGCGGCGGCCTCGTTGGCTGTGATGCTGGGGCCACCCTTGAGTCGTGGCACGAGGTGCTCGGTGGTCGGTGGAATCAACGGTCCGAAACGACGACCGCACCACAGGCATCGTCCGCCCTGCCGGTCGACGGCGAGGGCGAGTCTGGCGGTGCGGTCCACCCGTCGATCGTGACCGATCCGTTCGCCGATGGCCAGTACTCCGCCGGCACACAGGCCGAGACCAGTTTCGCTACCTCTGCTCCTCCGGCCTTGGGTGTCGTGAACGGAAGCACGAGGCTGGACCGGTGCGCGGCGTCCCGGTAGATCTTGTGGGTGACCGGGCGGCCGACCGGCAGATGGAAGGCTTCGGGTGGCAGTAGTGCGTTATGCGCGTCGGCCGGCGGTTCGTTGTTCGAGAGCTCCACCGTCAGAGAGTGTCCCGGTCGGAAGGTCGCGGCAAACGGGTAGAGGCGCAGCAAGCAATCTCTGCGGCTCCATTTCTCCGGAGATAATGGCCTGCGCCGTCGCGGTGATCTCCTTGGTGAAGAGCTCGGCGAATTTCTCCGCGGGCCACGGCGTCGGCGGATTGGTCTGCGGCGTCAGGGAAATAGCCGCCGAGCATCTCTTCCGGGCCCATGCCCGTCGACGCGACGATGTACCGGTCGAGCGGGAGAGTGCCTCGTACAGGTTCACGTCGCGACCGTGGAACTTGCCGGTGCTGTCGACGATCGTCCGTCCGCCGTGGTCTCGGAAATCCGTCAGCTTCGCCGCCAGGATCTCGAAGATCGTTCCAGCCGCCCACGAGCCGGACGCCGCGGCCAAGACCGAGCAGTGGTTCGAGGACGCGGTCGGTCAGATGACCGAGGGGCTGGACCGGGCGAAGCGCGTCGCGCCGCTTCTTCTCGGTCGGCTGGCGGATTTCCCGCGAGGTCTGCCTCGACGAACTCACCGACTCCTGGTGCAATCTGCTCGCGCCGGACAACTGAGGCTCGAAAGTCGTCGCTTCGACGAGGATCTCCCGCAACCGGCCGATGAAAGCGCGCTGGAAGAACTCGGCGCCCGGGGCGGAGTCGGACTCGCTTCCGAGTCGACCCGCTCGACGCGGAATTCGCGGTGGCACTACGCCTGCGAGGCTGCGTCGTCTGGACGGCCAGGCGAGACGCGTTCCGCAAGGGAGAGGACCGGCGGCAGGGCCGGGTTGTCCGAGGTGGGCCGCCACGCCATGCGCAGATGGATCGGCAGGGTCTCGTCGAGCACCCGCAGGAAGTGCACGTGCGGATCGGCCACGTTCTCCGCCACGGACGACACTGTCAGGGAGCATCCGACTTCGGCGCCCACCAGCGCCATCGCGGTCCACGAATCGGGCGCCCTCTGCACGATGCCGGGATCGGACCCCACCCCAGGCTCAGCCTGTGCAGTCGGTCTCCCAGGACGGATCCCTCGTGCAGAGGCAGGGCTACGAATGGCTCTCCGGCAAGCTCCGCCATGTGCACTTCCGTTTTCGAGGCGAGCGGGTGGGATGCCGGGACGGCCATGACGAGGTGTTCGTCGACGATGATGCGGGACCGGACACCGGCGGGCACGAAATCCCACCGACCGAGGCTGACCTCGACCTCGTCCCGGAGGACGCGGGCGAGCGCGGGGAGCGCGAAATCCTGGCTGTAGAGCCGAAATTCAATCGCTGGGTGAGCCTTTCTGGCCTCCCGGGCCAGTACTCCCACGAGTACGTGGGTCGATGCACCGGCATAGGCGAACGTGACAGTCCCTGCCTCCCCTCGATCGGCGGCCAGCACGGTGGCGCCGGCCAGCTACGACCTCGTGCCCCCCGCATCGACGCCGACCGGGGTGACATCCTCGAGTGGCTGCACGCGGCCGCTCCTCGGACCTAGGTGTCGAGCAGCGCACGCGCCCGAAGGATGGCCTGTTCGACGTCGTCGTCGAGACCCCCGGCGGGCAGTGAACCGATTTCGCCGCGGAGTAGTCCGACGTCCTTGAGCAGCAGGTCGTACTGGACGTCGACGAGGTTGTCACTCATCCAGCTCTGGCCGGTCGACACGCCGATGACGTCGAACAGGCCCTTGGCGGGCATTCCGAGCTGCTCCGCGAGGGTGAGCATCCGTGCGGTCGCGGCCAGGTTGTAGGTGGCCAGCGCGTTGTTGAGGAGCTTGACCAGCGCCGGTTGCCCATAGGATTCCATGCGGAACACGCGGCCGGAGATGTCGGCCAGCAGCCGGTCCTCCGCCGGGGTGGCGTCGGGTCCGGCGAGGAAGACGGTCATCGAGCCGTGGCGTGCGCCCTGGGGTCCGCCCGACACGGGGGCCTCGAAGACGCGCCAGTTGTCCGGCGCCCCGGACAGGATGTTCCGGGAGTCTTCCGGTGCCAGGGTGGTGTGGACGAAGACGGTCAACGCCCGCGCCGTGTGGTCCCGGAGCGCCGCGAACACGGACGACACCTGGTCTGCCAACCGCACCGCGACGTGGACGCTGTCCACGGATGGCCACTCGAGAGCCGCCAGGTCGCTGCCTGCCGGCGACCGGGTCTCCTGCGACCACTCGCGGACGCGCTCCGCCGCGAAGTCGTAGCCGTACACCTCCTGCCCCAGCTTGGCGAGATGTGCGCCGATGTTTCCGCCGATGGGTCCGAGTCCAATTACCAAGTGCATGAGCGTTCCTCGAGTATGAGAGAAGGATGTGCCGGGGTGGTGCGAAATCGGCTCAGTCCGTGGGGGACCCCGGTGCGAGACCCCGCTCCGCCATGACCTGCTTGACGAGGGTCAGGCCGTTGAGTACGCGCGGGAACCCGATGTACGGAATGCAGTGAATCAGGGCGCCGACGATCTTCTCCTTGGTCAGGCCCACGTTGAAGCCGGTGTTGATGTGCAACTTCAGCTGGGGTTCGGTGCCCAGGGCGACCAGCGTGGAGATCGTCACGAGCGTCTGCTCCTGCTGGGACAGGCCGTTTCGGGAGTAGATGTCTCCGAATGCGAAGGAGACGATGTAGTCGGACAAGTCCGCGTCCAGGCTCTGGTAGGACTCCACGAGCTTGACGTGGTCGAAGGTGCTGGCGTGCTCGGGGGAGACGAGTTCCATCATGCGGTCGAGGCCGCGCTGATAGCGATCTGTGGCCATGTGGGTATTCCTCATCAGCTTGTCGGAGAAGGATCTGCGCGGGAACCACCGGGCGGTGGTGTAACTATCTCTGTCCCTACGGGTTTCGCACCAGCTTCTTGTTGGCGAACTCGTTGAAACCGTATCGGGCGAGCTCGCGGCCGATGCCGGAACCCTTGACGCCGCCGAACGGTAGGTCCGGCGAGCTCTTGCTGGTGCTGTTGATCCACACCATGCCGGTCTCGAGCTCCTCGGCCACGCGGTCGGCCTTCTCCGGGTCCGAGGTGAACACGCTCGACGCAAGGCCGAACGGGGAGTCGTTGGCCAGGTCGAGCGCCTCGTCCAGGGAGCTGACGCGGTGGACGACCGCCACCGGGCCGAACAGTTCCTCGCTGAACGCGCGCATCTCGCGCGTGACGCCTGCCAGGACGGTGGGCGGGTAGTAGGCCCCCGGTCCGGCCGGCCGGCTACCGCCCAGCAGTACGTCGGCACCGCGGGAGATCGCGTCCTGGACAAGCTCGTCCAGTTCCTCGATCCCCGCGTTCGATGCCAGTGGTCCGAGTTTCGTCTCGGGGCTGGTCGGGTCGCCGGGCTGCCAGCCGGCCATCCCGTCGACGAATTTACCGACGAATTCCTCGTACACGCGTTCATCGACGAGGAACCGCTTCGACGCGGTGCAGGCCTGCCCGCCGTTGCCGAGCCGGCCGACGACGGCGGCGGCCGCCGCCGCGTCGACATCGGCGTCGTCGAGCACGATGAACGGGTCCGAGCCGCCGAGTTCGAGTACGCATTTCTTCATGTGCCTGCCGGCGACCTCGCCGACGGCGGACCCGGCCTTCTCGGATCCGGTCAGCGACACACCCTGGACACGGGAATCCGCAACGGTATTCGCGACCTGAGCGGAGGAGATGAAGGCGTTGAGGTACACGTCCGCGGGCAACCCGGCCTCGGTAAGGACCCGTTCGATGGCGAGAGCGGACTGCGGGCAGTTCCGCGCATGCTTGAGGATGATCGTGTTGCCCAAAGCGATGTTCGGGGCGGCGAAACGGGCGACCTGGTAGTAGGGGTAGTTCCACGGCATGACCCCGACGAGCGGGCCGATCGGCTCGGTGCGGACGACGGCCCTGCCGGACCCCGTGATGTCGAGGGGTTCGTCCGCCGTGTACTCCTCGACATGGTCGGCGTAGTACTGGTAGATCGACGCGACCAGCGCCACCTCGCCCTTGGCCTGCGCGATGGGCTTGCCCATTTCCGAGGTCAGGAGCTTGGCCAGCTCTTCGGCCTGCTCGCGGTGGATCTCGGCGGCCCGGGTGAGGACGGCGCGGCGCTGCTCCAGCGGCGTTGTGCGCCAAGAGCGGTAGGCCGCCGCGCTGCGTCCGATGAGATCGTCCAGCGCGGCATCCGAGATCTCCGGGTACCGCGCGGTCTCTTCCCCGGTGACCGGGTCGATGGTGGTGTACACACCCATGGGTGGTTCTCCTGTGTGGTGGTGAAGGGTGTCAGGCCGCGATGGTGTCGGCCGACTCGAACCCGCGGTATCCGTTGGCGGCGACGTCGGCGAGGACGGCACGGTAGTTGCCCAGGCCACCCAGGTAGAAGAGGACGCTGGGCTTCTTGCCCGGGATGTTCGCGCCGAAGATCCACGAGTCGACCTTGGTGAACACCGTCATGTTGGCAATCTCGGTGCAGGTCTCGGTCCATTCGGCCTCGGCCTCCGGGGTGGGCTCGATCGCACGCAGCCCGTTGCGCTCCGCGTAGTCGATCGTGTCGCTGATCCACTCGACCTGGGTCTCGATGCTCGGTGGCAGGTTCGTGAACGGGCCGTTGGGACCCAGCACCATGAACCAGTTGGGGAAGTTCGCCGTGGAGATGCCCAGGTAGCTGGTCGGCTGCCCGTCCCAGTGGTCGTTGATGTTCAGGCCGCCTCGGCCGCGGATCTCCATGCGCCGGTAGTTGCCGTCGACGGCGTCGAACCCGGTGGCGAAGACGAGCACGTCCAGTTCGTGAAGGACGCCGTCCTCGGTGATCACTCCGTTGGCGGTGACCTCGCGGATGGGGTTCTCCTTGATGGCGACGGCCTCCACGTTCGGCCGGTTGAAGACCCGGTGGTAGCCGTCGTCGCACAGCGGGCGCCGGGCGAACAGGCCCGTCGGCGTCAGCTTGCTGGCCGTCTCCGGGTCGTCGATGACCTCGGCGATCTTGGAACGGATGAAGGACGCCGCAGCCTCGTTGGCGTCCTCGTTCGTGGCGATGTCACTGAAGGTGGCGAACATGAAGCGGAAACCGCCGCCGTGCTGCCAGGCTTCCTCGAAGACACGGCGGCGCTCCTCCTCCGAGACACTCATCGCCGGCACGGTGCTCTCCTCGAAGCCGAAAGCCACGGAGGAACCCTTGACCTGCGTCCAGATCCGGTCGTAATCGGCCTTGACCGCGTCGATCTGCTCCGTGGTCACGGGCCGCTTGCCGACCGGGACGGAGTACTGCGGGGTCCGGACGAACACGGTCAGGTGCTCGACCTCCGGTGCCAGGGCCGTGATGACCTGCTGGCCGGTGGAACCGGTGCCGATCACACCGACCCGGCGGCCCGCGAGGTCCTTGCCCTCCGGCCAGGTGGCGGTGTGGATGGTTTCGCCCTCGAAGGTGTCTAGACCGGGCAGGTTCGGGAAGTTGATGGCGGAGAGCAGGCCGACGGCGTTGATCACGTAGCCGGCCCGGTACACATCACCGGTATCGGTGGTGACCTCCCACACTCCCTGGTCGTCGAGGTAGATCGCGGACTTGACCTCGGTGCCGAACCGGAAGTGGCGGCGCAGGTCGAAACGGTCGACGACGCCCTCGAGGTACTCGAGGATCTCGGGCTGGGTGATGTACGTGTGCTTCCACGTGCCGTCCTGCAGCAAATCCTCGTCGAACGAGAAGCGGTAGACGTGGCTCTCGGTGTCGGAGAGGGCGCCCGGGTAGCGGTTCCAGTACCACGTGCCGCCGGGGCCGTCCGCCTTGTCGAAACCCACTGTGGTGAGGCCGAGTTCGTTGTACAGCTTGTGGACGGCGTAGATGCCGCCGAATCCGGCGCCGACGACGACGGCGTCGACGGTGTGGAAAGTGGTCTGTGCAGACATGGCGAACTCCTGGGTCGTTCTGATGCGGGGAAAGGAGCGGTGAAAGATGTAGGGGCCTGGGGTGTTACGCGCGATACCAGGCGGCGAGCTTTTCCAGCTCCTCGGCGACGAGGTCGGAGCGTCCGGCCAGGAACGGGTAGACGTGCTGCTGGCCCTCCCCGATGGACAGGGTGGCATCCACGCCTGCCGCCTTGGCGCGCTCCTTGACGCGGGTGGCGTTGTCGAGGAGCGATTCGACGCTGCCTGCCGTGACGTACAGGCGCGGGAAACCGGTGAAGTCGGCGTGCAGCGGGTTCGCCAGCGGGGTCTTCGGGTCGACGGTGTCCCCGAGGACGCCGGCGATCATGCCTTCGAGCAGTTCTGGGGTGATCAGGGCATCGGTGTCGTTGTTGGTGGCAAGCGTCTCGCCCTGGTTCTCCATGTCGAGCCACGGGGAGAAGGCGATGACCCCGCCCGGGCCCTGCTTGCCCTGTTCCCGGAGGGCCAGGGTGATGGCGATGGCGAGGTTGCCGCCCGCCGAATCGCCGATGGTTGTGATGTCCTGCGGGGCGATGCCGGATACGACGAGCGCATCGAAAGCGGCCACCCCGTCCTCTACCTGGGCCGGGTGCTGGAAC